>CALBXV010000302.1 GCA_937890045.1 uncultured archaeon | reverse complement strand
AAAAGCTAAAAAACTTAGAAATGGGCATGTAAAGGTAAATGTAGATTTTTGGATGATTGATGATAGTGGTGATCAAATATCATTGAATGGAGATCAGAGAAGGACTACAAACTTTAACATTAGAAGAGTTATTGGAACTTATGAGGATTTTATTTTAACATCTTTATCCCTACAAAATAATTCAACTGTCTTTATAGATAAAACACAAAAAGAAAGAAAAGAATTACTTGCTCAATTTATGGGTATAGGAATATTTGATAAATTGTATACATTAGCTCACGAAGACATTTCAGAAGTTTCAGCTATCTTAAAAGATTTTAAAAAAACAGATTATGATAAACAGTTAGCAGATACACAAATAGAAATAGAAAAGCTAACTAAAAATTATAAAGATTTGGTAGATGAGAAAAAAGATTATGTTGTAGAAGAAAAACAATTAAATATGGATATTTTAGAATCAACTAAAAAATTGAAACCTATAGATAATTCTATTACAAATATAGATAGATTAAAGATGGAGAAGAAGAGTTATTTAACGAATTTAGATGATAGTGATGTTAAATTGGGAAGTTTAAAAATTGAAACTGATAAAGGTAGATTAAAAGAAAATGAATTGAGACGGAAGATAGAAGATTATACTGAAAAAAATATTAATAATCAATATCTAGAGTTACAAACTCATGAAAGTGAAAAAAGTAATTTAGATAATGAAATTGAAAAATTGAAGATTGATGTTGGACATAAGTTAGATAAAAAGAAACTTATTGATTTGATTGATCATTTAAGTGAAGACCACGACAGTAATTGTAAGTTTTGTTCTCAAAATGAAGTATTATTAGAGGCTAAAGAAACAGAAAAATTATTAGAAGATGATAAAAGTTTAGCTAAAACTTTTTTAGAAAAGAGGAGAGAATTAGAGAATATAATATTCAATACAAAATATGTAAAAAATATGAAGGAAGATTTGGATGATTCATTTTCAACGTTGCAAAATTTAACAATTAATCAAAATAAACTTATTTCAGATCAAACATTATTAATAGAAAAGAAAAAAAATTATGTAAGTCAAATAAGTGTAATTGAAGATAAAATATCTAAATATTATATCCAAGAAAAGGATATACTTTATAATAAAGAATTAGAAAAGGATATTGAAGAATTAAAGGAAACTATTGATGATTTAGCTACATTAATACAAGAGTTGGAAGATAACATTAATTATTTAAATGGTCAAATTAAAATAACAGAAACTAATAAAAAGAATATAATAAGTACTATAAATAGAGTTGAAGAGTTAGAAGATAAATTTGAAGCGTATCAATATTACTTAGATGCTATTAGAAGAGATGGTGTTCCTTATGAATTGGTTATGAAAGCTTTACCAACGGTTGAGGGTGAAGTAAATAATATATTATCACAATTAGTTGAGTTTGGAATTATACTAGATATGGATGGGAAAAATATTAATTGTAGAATAGTTTATGATGATAATAACATCTGGCCATTAGAATTGTCAAGTGGTATGGAACGATTTATTTCTTCTCTAGCAATTAGAGTTGGATTAATAAATGTATCCAATTTACCACGAAGTAACTTTTTAGCTATTGATGAGGGTTGGGGAACAATGGATTCTGATAACTTAAATTCAGTTTATAATTTATTTCAGTACTTAAAATCTCAATTCCAATTTACAATGATTGTTTCTCATATAGATTCAATGAGGGATGTAGTTGATTCCTTGCTAGAAATTAGAAAAGAAGGGGATTACAGCAATATTAACTATGTATAACTTGCTTAATTGGCAGTTTATTTGAATTTTTATTTTGTTTTATAATACTATTTCTTTTTAATTCTAAAATATACTGATTTATCGTACATGACATATTAGTATATTCTTCCTTACAATACCTTTTAAACCAATCTATTAACTCTTCATCAAGAGTAAAACTATATTTCTTTTTCATATAGATAATCTCCATACTTTATCCATATAATAAGTATGAAAATTTAATAAAAAAATATTTATAGTAAACAGGATAATATATGCCAGTATTTAAAAGATATCTTATAGATCAAAAACTTCGAAACATAGACGTTTTAGTAGAAGATAGAACACCAAACTCTGAACATTTTAATGTTTTTGATTTGGAAAGGGAGCTTCCACAGGGAAGAACTACGTTCCAAGTACTAGGATCTGATGCTTTAAAATCAAATGTTGAAATTAAAATGGAGATGATATCTGCTAACGGCAACACCATTTATATTCAACCAATTAAATATAGAAAAGACGATCCTTCAAAGCATATAATGTTAGAGATTTATGATGACACCGCTGCTGGGGTGGCTACATTATATCTCGTAGGAATGTTAGATCCAGATAAATTAAATAATCCAGAATTGAATAAGCCAGAATGGAAGGATGTTTATAATTACAGATGGTCTACTAAAATTTTTATTAATCCAAATTTAAAAAATATCCAACCCATATTATTTATGGGTCAAAATCCTTCTACAAAACCATCATTAGCAATTTCAGAAATAGTTAAAGGTTTTATTATACCAAATAGTCCTGTAACACAATCTACGTTTACAGGAGGAGCTCTTGCTGGAACTCTACAAACTCCAACTTTGCCACCACAATTTGAAGAAGAAGTAGATGCTGTAGATATAGTTAATCTTCCTAAATTTGAAGCAGCAGGTTCTACATTTGATCTGTTTCATTCAATTGATGATTTTAGTCATGGAGAAGAAGGATTTTCGGCGCCCGATTCTGATATAGTAGATGCTACATCTGCTGAGGCAGCGGGTTTAGGAAATGTAGTAGAAGGTGAGGGTGGTAATACAACTTTAGAAGCATGGGGTGCACAAGATGAAACATTCGATCCTAACGAACTCGATGAACCACCCGATCCAGTTGATGCTCAAGATCCAGATGATGATATAGTAGCTGAGCCAGGGCCAATAACCGCTTTAATAAAAAGAACTGGCGGAGCTTATTACTCTTCATCTTTAGTAGGTGGTACATTAAAAGTAGATAGTCCGATAGTAAATACTTCTGTTATAAGTGGATTGGCTGGGGAAGCTTGGAGTAGTGGAAGTTATACTGCATCAGTTTTGTCAATAATAAATCCAAATACTTTAAAAGTTTCTAGACCATACGCTATAAAAAATCTAAATGATGGTTTATATACTCCAGTACCTTATGTTGCTAATTCTCATACAATAGAATATACACCATTAGATACAGGATCAAGTAGTACTACTTTTTATCTTTCCTTTGCTGATATACAAATTAGAAATTTAAGAACATTTTCGGGAGATGTATATAGCATTAAATGTTACGGTAGAAGCCAAGGTTCATCAGCTGATTATAAATTATTAACAGAAAAAGTTGTAGAGGCTCCTGAATTACTAAAAGATTCTACTTCACCAACTGGCAACCAAAGAATAGGATACTTTTTAAATCAAGGAACTTTTAGTAGATTTTGGAAAGGGTATCACGATAGTGGAAGTTATCAAGAAAGTGGTTTGACTAAAGGTGCAACAAGTACAACATTAGGAGCAGTTGGAACTAACGCTAAGGGCTATTTTCAAGTTACTTCTTCAGAAGCGAATCCATCTACAGTTGATACTCTTTATATTACAGGTTCAAATGGAAAGTACGATGAGTCTCTAAGATTTGAAGTTACTGGATCAAAACCATTTAAATTATTAAGAAATGTAGATTATGTTTTTAGTGCTAGAATTTGGGGAAAGAGAGCACCTAAAAATGTACTTCATAAGAAATCTGATGGTTCACATGGTTATGAGGATGTTCCAAGAGGAATGTTAGAGTTTTTTATGAGTAGTAGTAAAAGTGGTACAGAAGCATTTGCATCAGAAATGGGTAAGGATAGTAGTGGAGTTCCCAAAGGTATATATGGAGAACCTATAAAAGAAATGGTAGGTGTTGATCCAGGTACTAATCCCGTAGTTTTATTAGTTAAGAAACAGATGGAAGATGGGTTTCAAAATTTTGGAATAGTTAAACATATTTTTAGACCTACATGGGCTCCTGATATGGCTGACTCTAGTAATTGTAGATTGCAAATAAGAGTAGATTCTGGAGAGTGGTATATTTCGAATATGTCTTTAAGACCCGCACATCAAACAGGATTCCATCCTGATGAGTTTAGATTCGTAGCACCTATTCCACCATTAGAACGAAGACCAGATGTTTGGAATTTTTTAATAGAATTTTATGACGTACAGGGAAATAAAGCTAAAGGAATAGCAACAAAGAAAAATGTTACTCTTGAAGGTCAGAATGCGGCACTTACAGGTACGGATAATATATTATCGGGTTCTATGTTTATTGGAAATGCTATTGGTTCAGGAATTGAAATGGCGGGAGCTAACTCAGCTTTTATGAGGTCTGTTGGTTATGCAGGGTTTGATAGCGCAAGTGTAAGTGGAAGAGGTGGTTTTGCGATATGGAGTGGTTCTGTTT
>CALBXV010000301.1 GCA_937890045.1 uncultured archaeon | reverse complement strand
GATTCCATTAGTGCTTGTTTTACTCCTAATTCCTTTGTTTTTTCGGGAACACTAACTCCTAACTGTTTTCCTAACTGTTTAAAAATACTATGTTGATATGGGTAGTAAGGTGGCATTATGAATAAGAATCAAGGATTCTTTTCTTTATATAAGATATATCTTCTTTAGTAAGTTCATCTGGGTGTTTTTGCCATCCTTCATATCCAGCTTCATATTCTCTGTCCATATGAATACTATATTCAGTTCTAGGTTCTCCTTGAATAGCTGTTATCAATGCTTTCATAGGATGTAATTTATTTTTATTTTCCCATGCTGTTTTATACTTTTCTACAATCCATTCATCAGTCAAAATAGGACGTATCTTGTCTTTGCCTTCTTTTATTGAATAACGCATCTGCGCATAATTGAGAATATCTCCAATAGCAAGAGATTCATCTTTTTCTCTAATTTTATCACGAGAAATTATTTGCTCATCTGCTTCTTCAACAGCTTTATCTTCCAGTATATCAATCTCTTCAGCCGTCAAAGCCTCCTGCGCAGTATCAATCTGCGCCATTGATTTTCTATGAATAAACTTCTCCCAGATAGGATCATTAGGAGATGCCATGTTTATAATGTCTTGAACTTTTGTACTCACTGGAACATCTGCAGGCCTAGCATCTCTGTCTGGCACTTCAAGTTCAAGTGCAACAGTATCAAGGTATTCATCGCCTATTAGTTTGGCTGCAATCAAATTATATATAGCCTCTGCCTCTTTTAGTGTTACATCACTCTGGGTCCTGCCCCTTCCTGGGTTCCAATCAAATTCTGCAATTCTATCAATGGCATCCTGTCTACTAATGCTTCTAATGCTAGGCCATGACCCATCTTTATTTTGTTTAATTCCCACCATGTGTCTCGCAATCAAATCTGCTCTGTCGGGTGCGTCCATTATACCCACTGGCATCTTCTTTGACCAAATATCTGTTTTATCCAAGAGGCCAACTACATGAAGAAGACGCTGATCAATGGTTCCTATTTTTGCGTTTATACCAGCTTCAGTTCTTGCCGCATCCTCAAAGTTAGGATAAATATCCTCCATAATAGACTGAAATACCTCGTCTGTACCTGTAGTACTTATACCTCTCAGGAATTCTTCCATTTCTACTGTAACATTTGTAAGGTCTTGCTCTGCCATATCCTGTAGTGCCTGAGCCATCCCTTCAGCTGCTTCCACATCTGCTTGGCTCTGAGCCAGTGTTTCTGCAATATTGCTTTCTTTAGCATTGGCTATAGCCGTCGCTACATTATCCCAATCGCCTGCAGTTGCATAATCAATAGCAGTCTCTACCCACATTCTCTCACCAGGTTTCAAGTCTTCACTTAGAACAAAGCCAGGCTCTTCCTGATTAGCATCCCACTGAGCTAACATATTAAGAGATATTATCGTATTTTGTCTTTGCTCAAGATCCTTCGTAAATCTTGTGCGTTGAGTTTGCTCCAATGATTCTAATTTTTGTACATCCATCATTCTTTCATTTAATATTTTCATTGTAGTGCCTGTAGTGGGATCATTACCAGCCAATACATTTTCCGTGTCTTCGTTTATTAGTTTAGTAACGGTCTCTAGATTGCTAAAGAGAGTCTTCTTATCAGCATCTATTTGATTTAATGCGTCTACTTGCTCTTCCATAAAGGGTATTAGCATTCTTGACCACTCACCCATATCTGGGTGCATATCTTTTAAGTAACCCATTAGTTCATCTCTTTTTTCTGGTCTTATATTATCACTTGATATAATTTGAAAAATACCAGATACCATTCTTAGTTCTCTGTCAGATTCTCTCCATGCCTGAGATTCCTGTCTTACCTTTTCTCTTTCTGCCTGTTGATCCAGATACCTTAATGTACTTATAACAT
>CALBXV010000300.1 GCA_937890045.1 uncultured archaeon | reverse complement strand
GCTAACTTTTTAGCTACACTTTCAACATCTATTTTTTCATCATAAATTAGTTTATTACTTTGAGCTAGATTTCGTGCCTGATCAACTTGTATTCTAGCATCAGGGATATAACCAGCAGCAGCTATTCCAAGATGATTATCAACTTCAAAAATTTTTTGGACTACTGAGGAAGTTTGTAATTTACGAGTTCTTTCTTCAACAGCAATAACAATTCCTTCATTTGATCTTATACCAACAGCTAAAGTTCCTCTTCTAACAGTTTCAATAGCATATTCAACTTGATATAATCTTCCATCAGGTGAGAAAACAGTTATAGCTCTATCATAACCAGAAGCTGCAGGAAACAATATTAATCAATATATTTTTTAAATAAAGACTCTTTAAACATTATGCTTAAAAATTGAAAATGTAAGATATATGAAGTAGAAAAATATTTTAGATTATATGTCAATAAAAGATATAAGTAATTGAACTCAATACAAGAAAAAATATATTTTCATGGGCATAAATTAATTTCAGCGAAACATTCTACAACTATTGAGATAACTAGAGACCAATTTTTAACTAAAAATGGTCATTGCATAGTAGGAATTAAATCAGATAAAGGATGTCATGGAATTAAAAAAGAATTAAAAAACATAATTAGAAATAAGAATTCTATAATAAAAATTGAGATAATAGTTCAGGAACATAAATTCACTATACTTGGTGAAGGGTCTTCTGAATTAAGTTTAGCGAATGTAGATGATATAGTAATAAGGAAAAGTGAATACATATGCCCAAGAACATTAGCTATAAAATGTAACAAATCTTCTATAGATATACCAAGAGAAATGATTAATTTATTAAAAAATAATGATGTAGAAGGCATATTAATCATAACAGCTTGGAAAAATTAATTATTAACTATTTTATAAGTATATATAATGAAGGCAACAGCGATAGCACACCCAATGCAAGGATTAATAAAATATCATGGATTAAAAAATGAAAAATTACGTATACCCTTTCATGATAGTATATCAGTAAATGTAGATAAACTCTGGACAAAAACAACAGTAGAATTTGGAGATTATAAACAAGATAGAATAAACATAAACAAAAAAGAAATCTATGGATTAGCGAAACAAAGAGCAATAGAAGTTTTAAATATCGTAAGAAAATTATCTGGAGTTAATTTACATGCAAAGATAGAATCTATAGATAATATTAGTCAGTTTAACGCTAAAGGACTAGGATCATCATCTTCAGGTGGCGCGGCTTTGGCAGCAGCTGCATTCAAAGCAGCAAGATTAGATAAAGAATTTGGTTGGGATCTAAAACTAATTTCTACTATAGCAAGACGTTTAGCAGGATCTGCATGTAGAAGTGTAACAGGAGAATATTCAAGATGGAATAGTGGTACAACTGATGAAGATTCTTACGCTTATAAAATTGCAAAGAGAAAAAATTTAGATATATCAATAATAATCATACCATTATATACTAAATATATTACAGAACGCGCACATAAAGAAGTTTTAACATCATCGTTTTTCAATACCAGAATAGAAAATATTAATGAAAGAATTAAAGACATGGAGAACGCAATAAAAAATGGCGATCTAAATAAAGTTGGTAAATTATCAGAACTAGATAGCTTAGAATTACATAGTATAACAATGACTGGTAAGAATAGGCATGTATTATTTACACCAGAGAGTATAAAGGTAATAAAAGAAGTTCAGAAATTAAGAGAAGAAAGAATACCAGCATACTTTTCTATGCAAACTGGACCTAGTGTATTTATTGACACATACCATGAATATAGTGAAGAAATAGAATCTAGAATAAAAAAAATGTCTTTACCAGTAATAAAATCAAAAGTTGGAGAAGAAGTAAAAATTATTGATTAGAAGACAACAATTTTTTTCTATATAACGAAATTAATTCAGTGAGAGCCATAAAAGCATTACCAACTTTATCCATATAAACAACTAAGATTGTATCAGTAAAACAACTAGTAGTATCTTCTATATTTATTCCCCTTCTTAAAAGTTGAGTATAAAACAAAATAGTACATCCAGGAGTTTTAATTATTTGTTTAGAACTATGAATTATGATAGCGGCTAGATTTAATTCTTCTTCTAAGATATCAGATTTCGAGAAATTTTTTCTCACTATTGATAAGATATTAGAATCAAAGATAAGGGTGAGAGCAGATAAACTTTCTGAAACTTGAAGAAAATCTTCCTGATATTTAGAAATTAATCTACTTACAATGTTTAATGTTACACTAGATCTTTTAAGTGATAATTTGATTACATCAGTTTTAACACTAATAGTGCTATTAGCAATTATTCGAGTTACTGAATCAGAATAAACATTGTAATTAAATTTAGTTCGTTTAACAGAAGTTATAATTGAATCAAGTTTAATATTTTTTTTCATCATATTATCTATGGATGGTTTTAATATTCGAGCAATTTCACTTGAATTACCATAACCCCTAGATAATGCATCTTGAATAGAGAAGTCAGATTCAATTAACATTTTTACACTTTTAATAATAGATGGTTTGACTAAATTTGGTACATTAGTGGTCATTTTTAGCTAAAAAGAGTACAAAAATATATAAACCTTTCTTAGCAATGATATAAATTCTATGAAGAAAGTAGTGTTAGCATATTCAGGAGGACTAGACACATCAGTATGTGTTAAGTTTTTACAAGAAAAATATGACGTCGAAGTAATTACAGTAACACTAGATGTTGGACAAAATGATGATTTTGAGAAGGTAGAAAGAATATCAAAATCTATTGGAGCGAAAAAACATTATTTCATAGACGCTAAAGAAGAATTTGTTGAAAATTATATTTTTAAATCAATAATGGCTAATGGTCTTTATCAAAATCAATATCCATTAGGAACTGCTTTATCAAGACCTTTAATTGCTGAAAAATTAGTGGAAATTGCTAACAAAGAAAATGCAAAAATTGTTTCTCATGGGTGTACAGGAAAAGGAAATGATCAGGTAAGATTTGACACTACAATAAAATACTTGAATCCTAAATTAGAAATATTAGCACCAGTAAGAGAATGGAATTTATCAAGAGATGTTGAAGAAAAATATGCAAAAGACCATGGAATACCAATAGAAACAAAAACAACAGAATACAGCATAGATGAAAATATTTGGGGAAGATGTGTAGAAGGAGGGAAACTATCTAATCTAGAAACTGAAGCTGGAGATGATATCTATAATTGGATACATCCTATAAATAAAACTCCAGATAAAGCAACTTATTTAGATATTGAATTTCAAAATGGAGTACCAATTTCTATAAATAAAACTAAAATGTCTTCTGTAGAATTGATAAAAGAATTAAACAGAATAGTTGGATTAAACGGAGTAGGATTTATTGACCACATAGAAGACAGAATAATGGGAATTAAAACAAGAGAAATTTATGAATGTCCTGCAGCAATTTGTTTAATAACAGCACATCGAGATCTAGAAAACTTAGTTTTAACAAGAGAACAAACATTATTTAAAAATATTATAACTGAGAAATGGTCTTGGTTAGTATATTCTGGCTTATGGATAGATGATTTACGATTAGATTTAGAGAAGTTTATATTTAATACACAGAAAAATGTTTCAGGAACGATTAGAATTAAATTACATAAAGGAAATATCAAAGTAATAAATCGAACTTCAAAGTTTTCAAGATATAATTCAAACATGGCTAGTTATAATCAGGAATCAAAATTTGATCAAACAGACGCAAATGGATTCATAAAAATATGGGGATTAGCGTCTTTACAAAATCAAAATCCAAAAGATCAACCGTAATAATAATTTAAAAAAAGGTAATAAACAGGTGATTAATAGATGAGTAAAAAAATATCAATAATTTACGATCAGATAAGATGGGAAGAAAAAAAAATATATCAAGAAGCTATGAATAGAAAGTTAGATATTCAATTAATAGACGCAAAAGAGATTAATTTTAAAACAGATACTAGTAAAGAAGAATTACAGGAAATATATGGGGAAGTAGTACTACAGAGATGTTTAGGTTTTTACAGGGGATTACATATTACAGCTTTCTTAGAGACTAAAGGAATAACAGTAGTTAACAAATTTGATACAATAAACACTTGTGGTAATAAATTATTAACAACATTAAAATTAATTGAAAATAATTTACCAATTCCTAAAACTAGTATAACATTCACTACTAAATCATCTTTAAGTGCATTAGAAGAATTAGGATATCCAGCAATAAATAAACCGTTAATTGGAAGTTGGGGAAGAATGGTAACAATATTAAAAGATAAACAAACAGCTAATGCAATTTTTGAAATGAAAGAAATAATGAATAATCCAATTAACAATATACATTACAATCAAGAAATGATAAAATGTTCTGGAGAAGATATAAGATGTATAGTAGTAGATAATAAAATAATAACAGCAATATCAAGAAAACCTGTTAAAGGAGAATGGAGAGCTAATGTAGCAAAAGGTGCTACTGTAAGTAAATATGAAATTACTCCAGAATTAAATAAATTAGTAACTTTAGCTTCAAAATCAGTTGGTGGAGGAATACTAGGCGTTGACATAATGGATTCAGGTAATGGATTAGTAATTAATGAAATTAATGGAACAGTAGAATTTAAAGGAGCTTCAACTATCAGTGATATTGATATAGGAAAAATAATAATAGAGTATATAACAAGTAAATAGTGTGAGATATAGATGAAAGTAGGTATAATAGGCGCTTCAGGATATGTAGGTGGAGAATTATTAAGAATATTATCATATCATCCAGAAATTGAAATTGTAGTAGCTACATCTGAACAATACAAAGATGAATATGTTTACAGAGTTCATCCGAATCTAAGAGGTACAACAAACATTAAGTTTACATCACATGATGAAAATATAAACGGAAAATGTGATATTATATTTACTGCAGTTCCACATGGTTCATCAGTCAAGATAATTCCAAAATTAATTGAAATGGGAATAACGATAATAGATATGGCAGCAGATTTTCGTTTAAAGAATCCTGAAGATTATATAAAATGGTATAATTATAATCATCCAAATCCAGAATTATTAGATAAATTTACATATGGTTTACCTGAACTTCATAGAAGTGAATTAGTAGGTTCTAAATTAATTGCTATACCAGGATGTATGGCATTAACATCGATATTAGCATTAGCCCCATTAATTAAAAATAAAATTATAGAAAAAAATAACATAATTATAGATTCAAAAATAGGAGCTTCGGGTGGAGGTGTAAAACCATCAACTGCCACACATTATCCTGAAAGATATGGAGTAGTGAGACCATATAAACCAGTTGGTCATAGACATATTGGAGAGATCGAACAGGAATTATCTATATTATCAGATAATCAAATTAAAATTTCAATGAGTCCACATGGAGTTAATATGGTTAGAGGAATATTATGTACAATACATACATTTTCAAAAAACGTAATTTCAACTTCAGACATATGGAAAATTTATAAAACATTTTATGAAAATGAGCCATTTATAAGATTAATAAGAGATAAAAGGAGTATACATAAATTTCCTGATCCTAAGATATTATCTGGATCAAATTACTGTGATATTGGATTTGAAAAAGATAATAATGTAAACAGAATAGTATTACTCTCAGCCACAGATAATTTAATGAAAGGAGCTGCAGGTAATGGAGTTCAATGTATGAACATAGCTATGGGATTTAAAGAAGAAACAGCTTTAGAATTTCCAGGTCTTCATCCTGTGTGATATTATTGAAAATAGTAATAAAAATAGGCGGTAGTATATTAACTGATGGCGTCAATAATACATTAATTACAGATATAAAGACTTTAACTAAATCAGAGAATATCATAATAGTACACGGAGGAGGAAAAACAGTTACAAACATTGCTGAACAAATGGGCAAAGAACAGAAATTTATAATTTCTCCAAGCGGAGTAAGAAGTAGATATACAGATAAAGAAACTGTAGAGATATTTACAATGGTAATGTCTGGAAAAATAAATAAAGAAATTACAAAGACATTACAAAAATTTGATGTAAATGCAGTGGGAATTTCTGGTATTGACGGAAAATTAATTTCCGCTACAAGAAAAAAGAAATTAATAATAAAAACAAAAGATAACAGAAAGAAGATTATTGAAGGGGGATATACAGGAAAAATAACAGAGATAAATAATCAGCTATTAGACATCATTTTAACTAATAATTATACGCCTGTAATTTCACCTATCGCGCTAAGCGAAGAATATGATCTTTTAAACGTAGATGGAGATAGGGCAGCCGCATATATAGGTGGTGGAATAAAAGCAGATAAAGTAATTTTCTTAACTGATGTGAGAGGAGTGCTAGAAAATGGTAAAGTGATTAAAAAATTAAATTTAAGTGAAGCAAAAGAATTAAAAAAAACGGTGGGTCATGGAATGGAGAAGAAACTTTTAGCTTCAATAGAATCATTAGAAATGGGTGTTAAAGAAGTAATTATTTCTTCAGGTGATATAAGAAATCCTATATCATCAATATTAAAAGAAAATGAGGGGACTGTAATAACTAATGACTGAAATAG
>CALBXV010000299.1 GCA_937890045.1 uncultured archaeon | reverse complement strand
GTTCTAAAGAACTAACATCTAACAAATCACCATACTCTGTTTCAACACCATTCCCGACCAAATGGTCAATTCTACTTTCTTGATGTTCAGCTATAGAATTACGTCTTACAATTCCGTAAACTTTATAGTCTTTTTCTAATAATAACTCGGCAAGATAACTACCATCTTGTCCATTAATACCTGTAATAAATGCCGTTTTCTTCATTTCAATTTCCTATGTTTTTATTATCCTTCTCGGTGATACTTCAAAATTTGTTGGTATATCTAATCCATACTCCTTAAAACTTTCTTCACAATTTGATAACATATAACCTCTACTTGTACTTTCTCCAAATGTTTCTATATTTTTTGAAATAACATACCACTTACCATCGTGTATTAAATTCCAAAAAGAATTAGCCTTTTTACGTGACATAATAACATCAAGTTGTTTAGCAAGATATTTAGAATACTTTTCTGGAATATAATCCAAGTCTTCATCAGGTTCATCAAGAGAATCAAACATTTGACGAAGAACCTTTACTCTAAAGAATTGATGCTGCCACTGATATGTAATCCATCTTTTTCTAAAAAACTTAATGCCATCATACTCAACAACATCTTCCTTATTTGCTATATTACTATTTCTATCATGTTCACCATAAAAGAATATTACACCTAAAACAGAATCATCTACTGTTTTTACCCATTCATAAGTTTTATTTGCCTTTTCCTCTTCTAATGTTATAGGATAAGAATCATCCGTACACCAGTAAATCCATTCATTATCATCTAAATCTGAAATAAGTTCATAAATAGTTTCTTTAAATTCTATAGGTGTTTTTCTAAATTCTACTTTATCTTCAAAACGTTCTTCCAAAAACGTAGGATACTCATCATTCCATGGTATACGAAATGTAAATGGATTTGACTTCCATAACTTATCATATGCCATAATCATATGTTCTGTCATAGGATGGTATCTATCACAACTTAAAACTATCGCTTTCATTTAAATACATCCATTTTTGACAAATCAGGCCAATCTTCTAATTTCCAATCTTTTGGTTTTGTTTTAATAGCTTCTGGTAATTTTTCTAATCCTTTTTCAGCAGTTTCTGGTGTCATATAATAATGATAACCAATAGTATCAATATTCTGTTCACGCCAAGGTACATTTGGTATTCTACCATCATAGGACATCTGAGTTAATTCATGAGCAGCATCATAATCATCAGTTAAAATCATACCACCTCTACCAAGACTTAAATGTTTTTGATACTGGAAACTCAAACACATAAGAGTTCCAGGTATATAACTGTGCTTTTTCCATAAAACTGCAGCATCAATTATATTTGTTCCACCTAAATAATAATAATCTTTCCAATCCTCTTCCTTCCATTCAAATTCAATCCCTATCTTCTTTGCTAAATTTGGAATTGATGGATAAGTATTTGGTGGTACTGTAAATTTCTTTATCTTTTTATATCTTAAACATAATTCTACCGCATGTGTACAACAATCTACTGCAACTGCATATGGTGAACCATACCAATGTGCTATTTTTTGTTCAAAATCATTTATTACTTTAAAACTCATAACATTCCTCTTTCATAATCTTCTCTTTTTTCTAAATCATTAAAAACTGTTTTCATATATTCTTTACTTATACCAACATTTGTATACTTACTTATCAATTCTAAAAATTCATTTTCATTTTTATATAAATCTCTAACCGCTTTTATATGTCTCATTTTATGTGGTTGCCATGCCCATTCTAAAAACCTTATCACTAAATCATCTGTTTCATTTAAAAATGATAACTTTCCTTCACCAATAAAAGCCTCTGGTTTCATAACATCTTTACTTACTTTTCTATCTAACATAACTTTTAAATATTCATTGTCAACTGCAATTGATATTTTCTGATGTGGTATATGGTACGGAAATTCATCCATTATATCAAACCTAAAATTTAATCTCTTTGCTGTTGGTTTAGTTACATCAATATGATTTCTACCAGTCTTTTTATTTACTTTAATATCATATTTATATTCCTTTAAAAACTCTAATCTATCTAATATTATATTTGTGAGCGAATCCCTATCTCTACAAATAATATCTAAATCATCATAGTCATAGTAATTTGGAAAGAATTCTTCACTTTTTATTATAGCACAATCTTCTAAACCATCCATTATACCAACAATATCTATTAAATTAGAAAAACCTATATGTTTAAAGTCTCCAAAAGTTTCATCTAATTTTATCATTTTCATTTTCTGCTTTTTTAAACAAGCTAATCTATGATCTCCATCCCAAGACTCATATCTATGTCCTATATTTTTACACATAATTAACTCTGTAGCATACATTGGACCTAAATAATCAAATGTTAAATAAAATTCTAAATAATCAGATGTACTCATATAACCATTTTTAGCCCTATCCAATTCAACCATAAGTTTAACATATTCATCATAAGGTTCTCTTTCACCACACAAAAGCTTATAGTGTGGAGAATTTTCTATATGGCATGGATATACTACACCATTCTCATTAAATAAACGTAATACAATATCATTTATATTAATTATTTTTATCATTATTATTCCTTAAAACCCATATATACTGATTCCATTTTCCTTTTTGCTCATACCAAAAAACTATTTCCCAACCTTCAATTAACATAGGCCATCTAATTTCACCATAAGCTCTATGTGCATTCCATAATATTTCATCTTCTCCCTTAAAATCATCAGGTGCTGGTTTACCACCTTTACCTAACGGGACCATCAAAATTAAATAACCATCATCAATTAACATAGTTTTTAATATGGACATTGATTTAATATCTCCATTCGGATCAATCGTATCCCCATACCTTCCCAATCCACTATGTTCATAAGTTGAAAAAGAACAAGCCACATCAAACTTTTCTATATTATCAATATCTTCATAAGTAATTGATTTTATTTTTTTAACTTTATCAGGAACAACTATAGGATTATATTCAAGTATAGTAACAGAATTTGCTTTAGCATGTAAACAAGCTCTCTCTATAACAGCTCCATTTGTAGAACCTACTACTAAAACATTTTTTTCTTTTACATATTTATTCAAAGCTTCCATAGTCTCTTTACCAAGTTTATAATTTCCATTCATACCAAGAGGTACAGAACTATCCGTATTTATTTGGAAATTTCCTCCTTGAACTACATTTTGATCCTTATAATAATTAAAGTTAATATTAACTTTATCGTTCATACTAAATTCTTTTTGAATTTCCTCAGATAACCAACCAAATCTAGGAGGAGTTTTTATAGTTTTTAATTTCACTTTAAACATTCCACGTTTAAACTAATTAACGTTCCATTTTCTTTATCCATATGTGGAATATATGCTTGTGAATGATCATCAAATTCTGAATGTTCCGTTTCTCTCCAATCATATTTCTTTATATTTCTAAATCCAACTTCTTCTAATAATTCCTTTAAGTCTTTAAAATCATAAACAGTTTTATGATATATATATTCCGTATGATATGTTGTATTTTTTAACATCACCATTTTTCCATAAAGTGGACCTAAAAAATTTTCTAAATCATAACTGTCAACTAAATACAATTTAGCCATTTGATAAAAATCAG
>CALBXV010000298.1 GCA_937890045.1 uncultured archaeon | reverse complement strand
TTTTGAAATTTCTACCATCATCTTAGCTGCAGGATGTTGTACATCAATTTCTTTTAGAATTGTTGCTCCATCATTTGTAATTGTAACATCTCCTATACTATCTACAATCATCTTATCCATTCCTCGTGGACCAAGTGATGTTCTAACTATAGTAGCAATTAATTTTGCTGCTGTAATATTATTTTTTTGAGCGTCTTTTCCTTTTGTTTGTCCGCTTCCTCCACCTAAAATAACTATTGGTTGACCTTGTTGTGACATAAATACAAATCCAAAATAACTATATATTAACTTTATCATCTAACCAACATTATCTATGTGATTTTTTTAGACGAATTTCTTATTTACGTATTTTAAAGTTAATTGAAAATTAAATAAATATTTAAAATAAACTCTAATATCCATTTTTTGGACTGTAATTTAGTTTGGTTAAGATGTCAGCTTCGGGAGTTGGTGATCGTGAGTTCAAATCTCATCAGCTCATCTAAAAATTTTTTATATTATCTTATAATTATATACTTTAATGGAAAATTTAGTGTCTTATAATGATAAATTATCCAAAGCATTCAAATTAGTTCTATCTGGTAAAGTCAAATTACATAAATTTCTTCCTAGTAATCGAATTATTTATACTGTTATTGGTAATGATGGTGATTTATTAATTCTTGATAAACAATTATTCTGTTCTTGTAAAGATTATTACTATAGATTACTAGAAAAAGATGATTTATATTGTATTCATTTACTAGCATTAAAAATTGCGTACTCCATATCTAATTTTGATAAAATTGATTTTCATGATCATGAATACGCATATTTTTTAACATTATTGCTAAATTCTGTTAATTAATTAGTAACAAATAAAGATATTATTGTATTCTTGAAATATATGCTTCGGTAGCTCAGCCTGGTCTAGAGCACTTGCCTTGTACTCTAAAGAAAGCAAGATGTCGGGGGTTCAAGTCCCCCCCGAAGCTTCTTATTACTCCTATAGATTCCATATTATTTCTAATTCAGCAATATAATATTACGTATTATTTAATTTAATTATCTAAATTGTAATTCTTATTAGTGAATCTATTATCATGCCCATAAATATAATGTATAAATATGGACTTGAGTATTTGAAAATTGTCCAGGCTCGTTTTCTAGTTGGTGCAACTAAAAGCCATATGTTTAAAATTAACATAATACCTCCTATGATTCCTGCTAATATTAGATAAATTATTCCAAATACTCCTATAAAATATAATGCTAATGTGAATATCACTATTATTATAGAAGCTATTGCTATATATCTGATAGATAATTTTTCATCTGTTACTACTGTTAACATTGGAACATTTACTTTTTTATATTCTTCTTTAAAATATAATGCTAAACTCCATATGTGTGCTGGTATCCAAATTATTACTAATGCTGACATTAGTAATGCTGTTAACCATGATGTTTCAGGTGTAGTAATTGCTGAATAACCTATTAATACAGGCATTCCTCCTGAGATTCCTCCTAGTATTATATTACTAGAATGTCTCCTTTTTAATAATAGACTATATATTACTACATTATCGAATATCCCTATGAACATGAATATAGCGCATAATGGATTGATTATATATGCAAGTATTAATGAGAATGATGAAATAATTAAACCATAAATTACGGAGTTAACTGGTTTAATCTTCCCTGTTGGTACTACTCTATTCTTTGTTCTGTTCATTATTTGATCTATATCTCTGTCTATATATCCAGTTAAGGCACTTGAACCTGCAGAACCAAATCCTACTGTTATTGCTACTATCACTAAGTCAATTCCTGAATTATTAAATCCTTTATTAACAATCATTGTAGCTATTGCTGTGAATACTAGTAAATACATGATTTGTGGTTTAGATAAATCATAATAATTTTTAATTGAGTTATTAATTCCCATTTTACATTACTTTATTCTAATTACGTATTTATTTTTCTAATGCTTTTTTCATTGCTTCTTTAATTTCTGTGATGGATTTATTTTGTACATCTAGTCCTAAACTTGTAGCTGAGTTTATTATTTTCATTCTTTCTTCTTCTGTTATTTGTTCTGGTAATTCTCGTTCTCTACGTTCTTGCATTTTTCGTATTGTTTCTTCTCTTATCTTATTTCTTAATTCTTCTTTTTTATTCTTTGTTTTTACATCTTTTATATCCTTAGACACTTTCTTTAGAATTTCTTTTTCCTCTTTTTTACTTGTTTTACTTTTTTTAGTTATTATTTTCTCATTTAAATTAGTTTGAGATTCTGGTTTTTGTTCAGTTGGTGACTTTACAACATAATTTGATTTATAATCTGACTTTGGATTAGGGTCTAAAGAAGATTGAGCTTTTGGGTCTAGCATCTTTTTGAAATCCGGATTTTTCAGTGAATCTATATTCCCTTTTATGTCTCCAACGATTTGATTTTGTGTATCAGTAACATCTTTTTTTATTGTTGATATTTCTTCAGATACTTCTCTTATAGGTTGAGTTACTTCCATCATCTCTCGTTCCATTTCCATTTTTCCTTTTTGAAGTTCTCCCATTGCTTTTCCTATAGTTCTAGCTAATTCTGGAACTTTTTTCGATCCAAATAGAAATACAAATGCTACCAATGCTATCATAATCCATTCCATTCCAAATACTGGCATTTTCTTTATTTCACCTCTTCCTTCTCTATATCCTTTTTATTATCTTTCTTTGATTTAACTGTTTTTTGTATATATAAAAATCCTACTATATACAATCCCAACATTGGTAAAGCAACTAACCACATTGTAACTCCACTTCCATCTGGAGTTATTATTGCTCCAAAAATTATTATTACTACTATTGCAATTCTTAAATTTTCTTTCCAAAAACTTGGTTCGACAAGTCCAAGAAATGTTAAAAGCCACATTATTACTGGTAATTGAAATGATAATCCAAATCCTACTAAAAACATAACTACAAAAGAAATTAATTCTGGAACAGTTATAAAAGCTAATGCGCCCAATTCTTGAGCGTATGTATATAAGAAATCTACTGCAAATGGTATTACTAAATAATAAGCAAATGTAGAACCTGAAACAAAAAGTAATGTAATTGGTGTTATCAATCTAATTATTGTCGATCGTTCATTATCATGAAGTCCAGGACTAACAAATGATCCTAATTCATATGCAATAACTGGCATTGCGAAAATTAAACCACAGAAAACTGCGATTAATAATTCACTTAAAATTGCTTGACCAGGTGCGGTAACAATTAATTGAACAAATTCTGGTGCAACGTCATCTACAATTTTATTTATTATTAAGCTCGCTATGTTATTGAACGGGTTTGGTATAGGCAGTAATATATTCTGAGTCTCATTAATCTGTACTCTTCGTAAAGTAAAGAAGAAAACAAATGCTGTAATTCCTAGAACTACTATTAAAATTCTCATTACCCTACGTTTTAATTCGTCTACGTGTTCTCCTAAAGTCATAGTTTTTGACATATTATCACTATTTTACAAACTGTTTTTTAATATATGTTGAATTTAATACTTACTATACTTTTATTCTTCCGTTTTTTAAGTTAATATATTGTCTATACTGTTTTGAAATAATTAAATTTAAAAATAATATATATAACTTAATAAATGAATAGGTTAACATCAATTTATGCAACAAAGTTCATTTAGATCATATCTTAGTGTAACTAAACCTAGAATATCTATATTAGTGAATTTTGTTTCTGTTATATCTTTTTTCTTGTCTCTAACAGTTAATCAAATTAACTTTGCGCATGGTTCTATAACTGAAGTAGTACGTTTCCATCCTCTTGGATTTATAGTTTTGCTTATATCTGGAATACTTTCTGTTGCTGGAGCCAGTGCTTTTAACAATTATGTTGATCAAGATCTTGATTCTGTTATGAACAGAACTAAAAAACGTCCTCTTCCATCTGGTAAAATAATAGATAGTAAAAATGTTCTAATTTTAGCTTCTGTTTTAACATTAATCTCTTTATTACTATCTTGGATATTTATTAACCCTGTTACATCTTTCTTTATTGCGTTAGGTGTGTTTACTTATATTATAATCTATACCAAATTTCTTAAAAGACGGAACTCGTCTAATATTGTTATAGGAGGATTTGCTGGTAGTTGTGCTTCTCTAGCTGGTTGGGCTGCTATTTATGTGTATTCTCCATATTATAATATATTTAATTTCTACACTTCTATAACTTCTGTTATTTCCACATTCACAATAATGCCAATATTAATTACAATCGTGATTTTCTTGTGGACTCCAAGTCATTTTTGGTGTCTAGCTATTAAAATTAAAGAAGATTATGAAAAGGCTAATATTCCAATGTTGCCAAGTAATAGTGTAAAAACAACTAGTATTCTTATTTTCTTTAATACTCTTCTGCTAGTCTTTATTTCTCTACTTCTTTATTTATTTACTGACTTAGAAATATTATATCTAATTATTTCATTATCTGCAGGAATCATAATGTTACTTACTAATATTAGAATAATAAAATATCAATCTAAAAAAGTTGCATGGCAGGGGTATAAATTCTCTAGTTTATATCTAGTTATATTTTTAATAGCGTTACTTCTTGATAGAATATTTATATAATTTTCTAATTTCTATGTGAATGTTTTTTCGTTATCAACTGGTTTCCCTATATCTTTAATTTCATTATTTATAATTCTAAATAAGACTTCTTCTGCTCCTTTTTTATCTAAATATTCATTATTATTACCACATCTATAAGAATAGGTGCATCTTGGGCATCCGTCTTCTGATATACATGGACATTCTTTAATAATTTTATACGCCCTTTTTATTGAATCTTCTAGTTTATCAAATAATATTTGCGTCGCTCCATTTCCTCCAACTGCCGCATCATAAATAAATATTAATCCTGAAGTTCCCATTGCTAATCCACCCATGTCTTTACTAACACCTCCTGTTATCATGTCTGTACCTTCTATTATTACATGTTCAGTAGCATGATAACTACTAGCTATTTTTTTATCAATACCCTCTTTCAAATTTTCTATTATGGATTTTGGTCTAGGTGCATTAAACACTATTCCTTTTGTAAGAAAGTTATATCTTATAGGTTCATTTAGATAATTTTTTTCTCCTTTTTTCTCTTCTGAACCTATTTTTATATTTACATATCCAATAACTGATTTTTTTATTGATAATTCAATTTGTTGAACTTCTAAACCTAAAATTCTCTTTTTTTTTATTATCTTTTTAATTTCAGGGTATTCTTCCAATAACGGCTTATTATAATACGGATAATTATTATCAATTTTATCTATTTTAGCCACTCCTATATTATTATTTATTTCAATTCCGTTTGAAATATATCTCTGACCCTCTAAGAAATAGATTGCTCCTGGATATAATTCATGCATAGCCATTGGCATATTTCTATATCCTATTATTTTATTTTTATTTTTAAGTATTATATTCTCACCACTTCCTCGAATGCTATACTCTCTCATTAATTCATATGATTTTTGACTAGGAATAATTTTTCCATTTCTATTGATTAGTATTTTATCTTGAATTAACTCATTGATTATCTTAGTATTTTCTTTCCATTCATCATTAGTTAACCATTTATCCATAGCAGATGCTATCATGTGATGTTTCATAATAGTTACATTATTTGAGTCTACATATGATGATTCAACATCTCTAAAATAATCCTTTGGATTATTTTTATAATATTGACTAATAGGATCATTGGTTCGTAACACTAGTATAGCTATACTTTCTTGCCCCTTTCTTCCTGAACGACCAATTCTTTGTTTTAAACGATTAAAAACAACTAAATCTGATATCACCGAATCTATATGCCCTATATCAATTCCTAGTTCTAGTGTAGGTGTACAAGAGACGGTTTTTATAAGTCCATTTTTCAATTCTTCTTCTATTCTGATTCTATTTTTAGTTGAAATTCCTGACCTATGAACTCTAATAGGAACTCCTGTTCTTCTTAAATAAAAAGCTATTAATTCTGACATTAAATGTGAACTGGAAAAACAAAGTGTCTTATAATTCAAATAATTTAATTTTTTTATTATATCTATGATAAATGATGTATTTTTTCTTAAATATGGAAATACCATTAAAAAATGAGTTTTAGATGGTAAACCACTTTTCTCATTAATTAATGTGACTTTTTTATTGATTAGTTTTTTAAAATAATCTTCTGGATTCTCTATTGTGGCTGATGTTGCAATATATTGTATATTTCCACATAATCTTTCTAATCTCTTTAAAATAAAATAAACATTTGATCCAAAAGTACCGTTATATATATGTGTCTCATCTAATACAATAAATTTGATGTTATTTATTAAACGTGATAATTCTGTCCTGTAAATTAAATTATAATGTATTGCGTCAAAATTTGTTAATAATATATCTGGTGGATTATTAATAACTTCCTCTTTTTCTTTCTTTGTACTATCACCATCATATATTTTTACCTTAATTCCTAAATTATTAGTTAATCTATTTATTTTTGGTATTTGATCTCTTGTCAATGATTTTGTTGGATAAATAAATAAAGCTGTAATTTGTGGTTGATTATTATTTTCTTTCTTATAATCTATTATCTTCTGTATTACAGGAATTGCAAAAGCTTCTGTTTTTCCACTCCCAGTTGGAGATATTATTATTGTGTTTTTATTATTTAAAATTGATTTTATCGAATTTATCTGAAATGATAATAATTGTTTAATTCCAGAATTTGTTATATTATCAATTAAATCTTTATTTAACTTTACATTATTGACATTATATTTTTTTTCATTATTTTTTTTATCTATATATTGATATTCTGCTATGAAATCTAAATCAGAATATAATATTTCTTTTATAATTGGTGGTAATTTCTTTGTTGTAATATTATTATTGATTATGTTTTCGATAGCTGTTTTATTTTTAACAATTCCATGTTCTTCTAATAATTTTCTTTTTTCTCTTTTTGTAATATCGTCTTGTTTATATATTTTCAAAAACTCTAAATATGCTAAATCTATTTTTTTATGAAATTCAAAAATATGAAATAATTTACATTTATTGCATTCAACAATAATCTTGTTATCAAAACATCTTGTTAAATTTATTCTTGATTGACATTTTGGGCATCTATGACCAAACATAATTATCTATTGCTCATTACATTAATTTGTTAAGATATTTCCATGTATTTGTATTATTTTTAATTTTTACAAATTCTTTTAAATCTGATATTGAATCAAGGTCCAGCATGATGTTTTTTGATATAAAGACATTAACTTTACTATTTTCTACAGCTTCATTATAATGTGATATGAAACTATTTTGATCATAGTATGTGTTAATAATTTTTGGAGGATGTAAAAATAAAGAATTTGTACCATCAAATCTTTTTGCAGGAGTTATTATTACAGTATTTTTAGTTTTTCCATAATTTATTATCCTGTCAATTTCATCACTTGATATTAATGGAATATCTGATGGTAAAATTATTGCTGCTGTTGCTCCCTCTATAATTGATTTAGATATAGCTTTTTGCACTGCTATATTTACTCCTAGTTTCTTCTTTTCAAATAAATATCTACATTTAAATTTTTTTATAATAT
>CALBXV010000297.1 GCA_937890045.1 uncultured archaeon | reverse complement strand
AAAATTACTTAAAAATGATTTTACCGTTAAAGTATCTCACATTCATGTTACAGTCTTTCGTCTTTTTTCTTTTCCTTTATTAAAATTCTCTAATATTATTCTTAAAAATAAAATTGAAGCTAATCATCCTTGTACAACTAATAATGCCGTAAAAAAAATTTGGATTTGGTTATATTTTCTAGATTTTCTGATATATTTTATTGGTGATAATATATTTTTTATTCTCAAATATTTTTTTTCTGGAAATAAAAATAAATTTATTTGGATACTTGATAGATATTATTTTGACGGGTTAATTGATATTTCTTGTGCTTTTAAGGATGACTCAATTATAACTTCAGGATATTTATATAAAATATTTCAATTTATATTTCCAAAACCTATGATTACAATTCTACTTGATATAACTCCTGAAATAACTAAAATAAGGAAACCTGAAGAACAATTAAATTATGAATATATTGATTTAAGAAGAACTAAATATTTACGTTTAGCAAAACTAATTGGAATAAATGTAGTTGATGCAACTTCTAGTTTCTCCTCTGTAACTAAATCTTTATTAAAGTTAATAAGAAAAGAATTACCAAAATTATCTATTTAGGTGAATAAAATGGAAGTAATAATAACTGGTAATATTTCAAAAAATAACAGAATTAAATATTCTCAATTTATTATCAGTTCTCTTCTATCTAATAATGATCAGTTATCTGAAAATCTAACTAATTTGATAGCTGAAAATGAATTTGATTTTAATATGTTTGAATATATGGCTCGTAGAAATAAGGTATTATTAAGATCTAGCAAAAAAATTTTTGAATCTGGAATTTTACCAAATTTTAAAAAACAATTTTCTGATATTATTCAAGAAGCACATAATCGTTTAGATTATAAATTAAACGTATTAAATTCTATTCATAAAAAATTTGAAATGGAAAACATTAATTTTACTGTAATGAAAACCTTAGATAATGCTCCTGATATTGGTAATGATATTGATCTAATAGTCGTAAAAGATGATATATCTAAAGCTAACATTATCTTAGAAAATGATTTTGGCGGAATACCGAAATTGGAATTATCTAAAACTCCAGGTGAAACCAAGAGTGTTTGTGATAAACTTGCAGGTAAAAAATTATATTATTGCCAAAAATTTGAATCTTCAAATGATGACCTTATTCCTCAGGTTGAAATATATCCAGGTTTCTCTCAAGTAGGTGAAGAATATGTTAACACATATGATATAATTAAACATAGAAAATCTGTTATAATAAATAATTTTAAATTCTTCATTCCTAGTGTAGAACATAGATTATTAATTTCATGTACACATGGTTTATTTAGGCATGGTATTCTTAGAATTTCTGAATTACATAATTCTTTAAATTGGTTTAATGAAAAAATTAATTGGGATTTATTAGATAATTGTATTAAAAAAAGTGGTGTTGTTTACCCATTCAAAATTTTTCTTAATCACATATTCAAATATTCTCAGATTAAAGGTGTTGATTTTCCTATTGAACTCAATCATTTTTTAGACATAAATCAACAGTACACTGATTTTCATTATCCTTTCAAACCTAATACTACCTCATTTGCATTACTATGGATTAAAAAAGCAATTAATGATTTTAAAAACGGTAAAATTAATAGTGGATGTCGATCACTATTTTTAGCTCCTATTCTTGCTAGTATTGCTTTAAGTAAATATAAATTAACTGGAAAAACTGGTATTTGGTAAAATATATGTTATCTTCTAACTAATATTTCATATATTTTTATTATTTCTTTTACACATTTATCCCAATCATAATTTTCTATAATGAATTTCTGTGCATTTACACCAATTTTTTCTAATTCATTATTATTATCTATTTTATTCAAAATTGTTTTTGCTAAATCTTTTGAGTTACTATTTATAAATAAACCTGTTACATTATTTTTTATTAATTCAGTATTACCTCCTATTCTTGTTGTTATTACTGGTTTACGTAAATACATACTTTCTAATATAGTTAAAGGAGGTTCCATACTATTAGATAAAAATGGTAAAACTACTATTTTTGATTGTAATAATTCTTTTATCATTTCTTCTGAATTTAATTTTTTGTAAATAACGTTTGTTAAATATTCTTCTGTATTTTGTGATCCTATATGTTTGTTGATTGTTGGATCTAATCCACGTATAGCAGAAATAAATTGTACTTCTGACTTAACTTTTTTTACTATTTTTGCAGCGTTAAGAAAAAGATGATATCCTCTTTTTATTGATCCATCACCCCAATAAAATATTTTATTACTTGTATTACTAGTAATTTTATCTAGAATTCCCCAATCACGTCTAATTCCATATTTAATTACACTAATTTTCTTTTCATTAATATTAACTACTGATTTCATAAATTGATTCATTACTATTATATGATCCAAATTGCTGATTATCTTCTTTTTTAAATAGTCAAACCACGGTTTTTGACAATCATAACTTGGTCCAATAGAAAAAACAGGTGATAAAGATAGTGAACCAGCATTAGCTGCGTTTCTAGTAATCGTTGTAACTATTGGTATTGATGTTCTTAATTTCCATAATTTTACTAAATATGTTATAGCTATATCTCCGTGTACATGAATAATATCAGGTTTTAATCTAGAAATTTTTTTAATAGATGAGAAATAATCTAACATGCCACCCTCATTATTAATATCTATTTTATATTTCTCATCATAAACTAATTGTCCTAATGGAGTGTAAATTAATACTTTATTATTTCTCTTTTCTAATTCATGTCTTAAATTATCTACTAAAACTGGTGTACTTGATCTTAATCTATTATTGGATAAAAAACCATCCGATACTATCGCAATTCTCATTTTCTTTTCATATTTTCATTTTTTTTCTCATTTTCTGGTGTTTTTTTTAAGTTTACTATATTAAAAATTAATAATGTAGTTGCTAAGATAACTGAAACGAAAAATATTGATGTAGGTATCTGAAGCCAAAATTGGTTTACCTGAGTTGGTTTTAGCGGTCCAATTTCCATCCAAATATTATTAATTCTCACTTCATTATGTGGTTCTACTGTAATTGTTACATTTCCATCTTTGAGATCTTCATAACTTAATTCTATTACCAGTTCTTTATTATGATCATTTTTCCATATTCTATATTCTTCTGTATCTAAATTGTAATCAAATTTCCTTATTTGTTTAGCTGCATCATCTAGTCTCTTGTTCTTGTCAAATAATTGATTAATATGTTCTTCTATATCTCCATATTCATAATCTATTCTAGTCAGAAAGTCTGCAATATATCCCATAGGTATTAATTTATTAAATCTGTGAGATTCTGATTCTATTGTTAAAAGTTCTGGATATAATGCGCGAGTTTTGTTACTAATCTTAAATTCAACTACTGTATCTTTTTCTAATATTGTTACTTTATCCCATACTAGTAAGTTTTTAAAATAAACTGATTTTAATCCATCGACTTCCCAATCTCCATTATCAATACCTAAATCTATTCTAGTTAGATTTATTTCAGCAGGTAAATCATATTCTACACGAGTCCAACTTTCACTATATGCTCCACCCCACTTAATTGCAGTTTCACCTAATTCTTCGGATTGTTTCATTAATATCTTATGTTCATGAAGTTTTCTTTCCCCCTCATCAAACCATTCATGGTATGCTGTAAATCTTCCTACATTTCCAGTTGATTTCCAATCAAATATAATTAGTGTCCTATCACTTGTCCAAATTGGCGGATCAAAATCTATCTTATATAGTCTAGTATTTCTTCCCTCTCCAATTTCAAATTCTCTTTCAAATTTAATATTTGTACTGTTCAATCTTATTCCACTTGTAGTATCACCTGCATAATGAACAAAATCTTCAAAATCTAATTCAGAACGTTCCCCTGTCATTATTTTATTCACACAATAACATTTAATCATCTGAGCAATTCGTGTACTATCAATCATTAATCTAATACGTATTTTTTCACGTACATCTTCAGATAAACTATCAAGAAACAATGTTGGATATTTTAATGTAAGACTACTTTCTTCGTTTGAATCTAAATCACCAATAATGAAGCTCTTCTCATAATATTCACCTTCTTGATCTATTATTTCTTGTGTTATTCCAGTAGAATCAATTATGCTGAAATCCATGTTTATTAAATCATAACTCATATTTCTAATAGATCTTGAATTAGCAATTTCTCCTTTTGCAATAACTTGTGTTAAAGGTGAAATAAATATTGAGGAAATTAAAAGAATTATTATTAAATATCTTACTGTTGAAAAATTAGTTGTTATATATTTAATTAATCTTAAATTTTTAGTTGTTTTAGGTTTTGGTTCAATAACAAAAGTTAGTAACATTATCCATATTATTGTGAATATTAATCCTCCAATTCTGAAGAATATATTTTCTATTATAATTAGAAAATATGATATGTATACGAATAAAATTATATTTAATGTATTTGATAATGTAGAATTGAAATAACGAGTTTTAATTGAATTAATTAACCAAGTGATACCTATTATAATTGAGAATATTGGTATATCTTGAATTAATAATATAATTCCAATATTTATTATCCAAATAATTATCCAATATAAAAATGGTAATTTACTCTTATTGTCTTTATTTATGATTTTATATTTGTAAAATATTAGTGGAATAAATAATATTATACTTACAATTAAACTAACAATTGTTATGCTTAGATAGATCTGACCAGTTAGTTGTGGCTTTAATATTATGAATCTTAGAGTATCAAATAGTGAATATAAAATAACTACTGTAAAATACCATTTTTTATGTAAAAACTCTGGAATTTTTCTATCGAAAAATAATCTGTAATCTAATTTCTTTAATATTTTTATGTTATGCTCTTTAATATGTGAATTAACAATTTTTATTATAGTTAAAATTAATATAACTCCTGTTAACAAACTTACCGCTGCTGAAAGTTCAAAATTAGCATTGTAGACATTCCACTTCCACCATTTAACAAGTGGGAAGAATGCCTGATACACATTTGGAAATGTATCACCAAGATAATAAAAAAAAGCACCATTTAATGTCGGATCAAGTAACATATTACTTACCCATAATGTAGTTGGAATATACAGTGGAATATTTCTAAATACTTTTGCCTGTATTATTAATAACGGGAAAATCCATAAAAGATAATGATGTTGACTTACTGTTACAGATAATAGAGCTATCGAAAATATAATTGTATAATAATTTACTAAATTACGTATTGTTGCTTTAAATTTTATGAAAATTGTTGTTACTGCAATAAATATTATTATGAATGTCTGTAAATTTAATATTGATTTTACTAAATCCAATATCCCAAAATATACTGAAGGTGCAGTGAAATTACCTCCTACTGTCTTTAATGCTGCTAAACCATAATGACCAGAACCTCCTGAATCTGTTAAATGTCGTACATATGTCATAAGATCCTGATTAGGATTTAATATAAAAAATAAATACAAGGGACTTAAAAATAAAATAGTTAAAACTACTAGAATAGGTAAAAATCTTACCAAATCTCTCATTTTTCTTATGTGTCTTAACATAATTGGAATTAAAACTATAAAATTCGGTCTAAATGTGACTGCAGTTGCAAAATAAGTCGCGCTTAATTTAAAATTCCCTTTATAAATATTAACAATAGTTAATAAAATTAATCCAGCTACAAATTGTTCAACATGTCCTACTACTGAACTCATCCATATTATATATGGGTTAAAAATGTATGTACATCCTATTGCTAGACTTTGTCTAAAGTTTAATTTACATAATTTTGATATTTGTATTAATGCAATAAATACTACAAAATCACCCACTACTGGAGCAATTTTAAATAAAGTTACAGCTAGAAAATGATGTTGAATTCCTATTGTTGATAATAATAAAATTACACTGTATGCTGGAAAAAATATTGTGTAAAAAGGTAAACCCCAACCAGAGTTTTTTACAGGTATAAAATTCCCTGCTAAAAATAACTCATCAAATATTGCTATTTTAGCTTCACTGCCAACATGAGATGTTTGTATCATTAAAATAAGTCGAATTACTATGGCTAAAGTTAGCGCTGTAAAGAAAATTTGATTATTTCGATTATTCATCCATCTTGTTATCAATTTACTTCATCATCTCTTTTTTAATTCTATTTAATTTTATTATTACAAATGAAAATATTATAATTCCTAAACTAAGGAATAATATGTTAATAGGCACCTGCATATTTTGAATGAAATCTCTTTTGTCTGTAGCTTCCTGTAGATCAAATCTTAAGCTAATATCTGCTTTTGACATCAAAATATTGGTGAATTCTCCAGTTTGAATTTCTAATATATTGTTACTTCTTAATTCATTAAATTCTATCGGTATTTTATAACTTAAAATTGGAATAGTGTAAAGTCCAGGACTTAATGATATGTTAACTGGATAATTTATTTTAGTTACATTATTCAATTTAACACTAATTTCTGGTATTGTCATAGTTCCATTTGCAAAAGTTATAGATCGAATCTGAAAATGTTGTTTATTCCATTCACCTTCTAGTGCTGTAGAGTTATATCTCATATCGTATACGTCACGATCTAATACTGATAAATCTATTTCATGACTAGGATTTCCAGTATCAATTCCCATTACAATATTTTTAATAATTTTATCTTCTGGTAAAATATACATGGTTTTTTCCCAATCTTCACTATGGGCTCCACCATAATAATTAGTATAAGGTTTTCTAACATTATCTTGCATTTCTATACAACCACATTCTTCTATAGGTTCAAAAATTACTTGATAATCTTCATCATAATCTGTCTCTATTGTCAATCTACCTACATTTTCTGTAGATCTCCATTCTACTATTAATATAGGATAATCCGTAGAACTAAATTCTTCATCCCACCTAGTAAAATTATATCTAAATAGATTTATTTGCCTTTCTTCTGACACAGTTATCACTTTATCAATATCTACTCCAAAATATTCATTCTCAATTTTATTTATTCCGCCAGCATCAGGATTTAATGCTTCCCATCCTTTTTGATCATCATACATATACAGAGCTTCAATTTCATCAATTTCACAACATTCAACAAAATTTCCATGTGAATCATATCTTGCATATAATCCAAATTTCTTATCTTCCCATACTATTGAATCAATATCAAAATCTATGTTTCGAGTGTATACTTCTTCAAATTCAATATTTAATGTAGCTTTCATATACTCTTGTGAAATATCAGATATAAATGGCAAATTCCATATTGGATATTGTAATATATTAGTTGCTATATTATCATTATTAGTATTAGTAATATCTAGTAATTGCTTACCCTTATCTTGATATATTTGTAAATTTTCTCTAAATATAATGTTGAATCTATCAAAATCATAATCAATTCTATCTGTTTCTTTTTTATTCTCAATATTATTTATTTGTATATTATACAAAATTGGTGATGTTGTTAAACCTATAATTAAAATAAAAATTAGTATATTTCTTGACATTCCAGATTTCATATTATTTCCCTCCCTTGTAAGATGATCTTTCAAATTTATAGTGAAATAATTGTGCGTTTTCAATTATCCAGTATATTGA
>CALBXV010000296.1 GCA_937890045.1 uncultured archaeon | reverse complement strand
TGATGCACACATCAGGATACTTGACAAAGTGATTCCAAAGTTTGCAACTGCAAGAAGGGAAAGGGGGTGATGCGAGTGAGTAGACTGTATATTATTATGATCCTAACCTTGTCTATCGGAGTTATGTTCTGGTTAAACAAGGGAGAACCGAGGGTCGGCAATATCAGTAAGTTGAAAGAAAATCATAACACTTCATTTGCTTTATTAACAAGTCCTGATAATTGGAAGTTCGTCCATTGTACTCCTACTAATATCGAATGTGGTCGCTTAGAATGATCTTTCTTGAGTTGTTGCTAAGCATTGTCACGCTGTATGGTATCCGCTTGTTCGGTAAAGGCAAGCGTAGAGGGAGTATTGTGTGCATAGTCAGTAACTTCGGGTGGCTCAGTATGTGGATATATACAGGGCAGTATGGGTTTATTCCCATTGATTTAGGACTGCTTATAATCTACTGGGAACGCTTGATATTCCAGATGAAAGGGGGTGATTGAATGACGGGCGTAAAGGGACGGTCAGGTAGGCGTTGCTTAAAGAAACCTACTAAGCGTGATGCAGAGATCATACAGGCTGTATTAAAGGGCGCAACCTTGGCTGAACTTGGACGTGTATACGGTATTTCAAGGCAGCGTATACACCAAATTCGGAACCGTTGGACAGGCTACCGTATGAACGGGGGCGTGTATTATTACAATGGCGCACGAACTAACCTTAAGAAGAAGGAGAAATAACGATGAGTCTAACGCTACATTGTGGTGCAAGCGAAGTACATTACCATACCCTGAAAGACATTCCCGTAACCAATAAGGTACATTCTTGGGTAGGAAACAGGGGAGTAGTACGCACTCTCGCACGTACGGATCGCTGGAAAGGTATCCAGCATCACGACTTTGCAAGCAGCGTAATACAAACGTGTGAGAAACTTGGGATGCCCATTGATATGGCTCGTACCCGATGGGGTGTGAGTAAAGAAGGGGCTGACTTGTTTGGATACATGAAGTTTCAGAAGGAAGTTAATGGACGGCCTACGGTATTGGGCAGGTATTTTTCAAACGACGTGGAACCCGGTATGGGCCTACGTCATTCCAACCGGGGTCGCTTTGCTGCCCAAGGAACCATTGGTGGTAGTGTGTTTGTCTGCGATAATCTTATTATCACAGGTTCATTTCTGTTTAGCAAACGTCATACGTTTAAGAACGTGGAAAATCTCAAGGATATTATTGCGTGCGGTATGATGCAGTATCTTGAGGGGATTCATAATCTAACCAAGCTGGTGGATAGGATGAAGTACCGCTTCATGGATGACCGTGCGATTGCGGATGTGTACCTGAGAGTGGGGCGCAGTAAGCTGATGCCTTGGACGCATATCAGCGACGTTGACAAGCTTTGGATCGAACCTACTCACGATACTTTCGCTGAGAGATACGATGCTTGGCGGTTGTATAACGCATTCAACTCGGTTGCTAAACGTTATAATCCTTCACGGCAGATGGATGTGGTGAAACAGATAGCAAGCTACATCCTGCCAGAAGAAGTACAGGAGGAAACCATATGCTTCTAACCCCTGAAGAAAGGAGGGCTGGTATAGGGGGTAGTGATGTTGGTGCTATTATGGGCGCTAACCCCTATTGCAGTCCGATTAAGCTATACAAGGAGAAGAAGGGGGAGGTTGCTCCCCCCTCTCTCAATCATGCGATGGAATGGGGAAACATTCTTGAGGATGTTATAGCAAAGAAGTATGCAGAAAACAATAACCTCTTCTTCTGTGAAGGACAGCGCCTAGAACTCCCCGATCCTTCTAACTATATGGGTGTGGTTTACAAGCCCAGTATCGTGCGAGGTGGCCCTGATGGGGCCATTGCGTGTGAGTGGGCGTATGCTCACCCAGATTTCTACGAAGAGGTTAAGGGCGAACTCTCTGGTATTGAAGTTAAGACCGTGAGTGAGGGAATGTACCGTAAGTATTGGGCTGAAGGGGAGATTCCCCCGTGGCAGTATTACCAAGTGGTATGGTACTCCATCCTCACAGGTGTAGAGAAGTGGACTCTCTTGGGATTCGCTCCTCACCTACGTTTATCTGCTGATCCCTTGCTTACCCATGATCTTTTCATCGATGCGGATACACAGCATAGGGTATTGGAGAAGGTGAAGGAGTTCTGGGAATGCTTGGAGAGTGACACCATTCCCCATGTAGATAAGCTTGGCAATAATGATATCAAGTTGTTATACCCAGAGAACACGATGGATATGGTACAGAGTTCTTCGTCTATTGATTCTCAGGTGAAGCGTTTGTACGCTGTTAAACAACTTATCAAACCCTTGGAGGAGGAAGAGGAATCGCTAAAGAACTCCATTAAGGCACACATGGGTAAGGGGGGTAGGCTTATCAGCCAAGAAGGAACAGAGCTAGCCACGTTTAAATCTCCACGTCCCAAGGTGAAGGTAGATCACAAGGGGATTGTTGAATCGTTGAAGGGACACGTAAATGCCCATGTATTTCATAAGGCCGAGGCTGAGAATACAAAAGCATTCTTACAAACCAGACGCTTTTTACTTAAAGCCACTTACTAGGAGGTCTATGAAAATATCTGATAACGGAGACTCACCAGATTACGGCTCGTATGATATGGGTACGTTCCCCGTGTCGGTAGCCTTGAAGATTGTTGACTTGGATAATCTAGTTAAAAGCTTAACCAAGGCTGTTGGTAATGACGACGATCATTCAAGCGTAGTGTTGTTTCTTAATCGCAAGGATATTCACCTAACAGATGCAGAAGGTGTCCTTCGTATAACAATAACTTTAGACTAGGAGGATATATGTCAGACGAAGCATTGGATAAGCTTTACAATACGTTCCAATCAAAGAAGTTTAGGGATGACTTGGCTACCTGCATCAAGGCCAAGGGTGATAAGGGTATGGATTATATTCCTTGGTCTAACGTGATGGACAGGTTCATTCGCTTTTGTCCATCCATGACATACCAGTTCCATGAGTATACCCTCAAGCTAAATGAGGCGGGGATTCAATGCGAAACCCAACGCCCATACATGGGTGATAAGGGGGCTGGTTATTTTGTGACTACCAGTATCACCTGTTACGGGGTCACTCGTAGTATGACTTCTCCTGTATACGGTAAGACATTCACTACCGTGAATCTAAAACCTACATCCAAGGACATCCATAACGCCCAGATGCGCTGCCTGTGTAAGAACGCAGCGATGTTCGGGTGTGGTATAGAGCTTTGGACACGGGAAGAAGAGGCCCAGTTAAGGGCAGAAGCAGAGACACCAGCAGATACAGGCTTAGATGAGGACGAGATAATTAATGTTGCTAAGGAAGTGTTTAATGGGAATGAAGTTACCCCACAACAGGACAGCGATGAGGCGTGTGATAAGTGTGGCTCCTCTATGGTGATGAAGAGAGGGAAGCACGGGCACTTCTTAGCGTGTCCCAATTATCCTGATTGTAAATTCACCAAGTCTATCCAACCATAATATAATAATAATACTTATTTAATATTATTATTATTATTATTATTAATAATTAATGTGGATCGGGGCGAAAGCCCCTTTCTGCTAGGAGCCTGTATGAATGATATAGCACCAGAGAATATGTTCTGCGCTAAGTTTGCGGACAGGGATGTGGAGCGTGTCATCCTATCCGCTATGATGCGTGAGGCAAGCGAAGCATCCTTCTTCCTAGACAGGTTAATTCCCAACGACTTTTATTACAACCTACATCAACAAATATATTCAGAGATTAAGGATTCCTACAAGCTGAACGGGGATACAGACTACATCACCATCAAGGCTAGGTTCTCTAATCACAAACGCATACGCCAGCTACTCGTAGAGATACAAGACTTTGCGTATGAACAACCTATAGGCAACGAGCAATCCTGTAAGTTACTAAAAGAGTTTTCTTCCAAGCGCCTTGTATCCCAGCTATGTACCAAGGCAATCAACTCCCTCAACGATAACAATGATTCCTCTAGCGCAATCAATATGTTACAGCAAGAGTCCACGGATATACTACGATCCCGTGACTTCTTGTTTAACGAGTCCTGCGTAGCAGAGCCTGAAGAATGGGTGGCTGATATTCAGAATGAGATAGACCAAGGGGAAAGACCAGAGGGTAGCTACGATGGGCCGGGTATAGGGATGCCCTTACTTGACATGAAGATGCACGGACTACAGGAAGTAAGTGTAATCTCCGCACCTACAGGGCATGGTAAATCCATGTTAGCCCTCAACTGGGTGGTACATATAGCCAACAGCGGAGACTACCCCCATAAGATACTGTATATTAACTACGAAATGAATCGTAAACAACTCGCCCGTCGTATATTCACTATCTCTTCGGGCGTAACCTACGATGAAATTTATAACAGGCGCTTTCGTACCAAGGCCAACGCAAAGAAATACCATGACGCACGACTAGAACTACTGGAACGCAAAAACCTTATCATCACGGGCAACGAACCCAAGACCCTCAATACCACGATGGCCCTGATACAGGAACACGCTACCTGCAACGACGTGCGCATCGTAGTCATCGACCATCTAGGTGAGATTGCAAGCGAACGTGACGAATACAACATGGAGCATTGGATTAAACTGCAAAAGTATGTCAAGGAACTAAAGAACGTAGTCACTCGCCTAGGTTTGCGTGCAATTATAATCGCCCAACAGAACAGGGAGGGTTACAACAACGGACTAGGTGCTGCCGGAGGACTAGGCAGGGTGGCTGGAACCTTGGAACTCAGCCGTATATGTGATTGTTTTATCAATATGTATACTACGAGAGAAGGGCAAGCTGTAATTGCCTTGGAGAAAAACAGGAACGGAGAATCATGTAAATTTAAATCTAACTTTGATGGCCCAAGACAAACCATTACCTTGGAGGAGGCACTATGAAAAAAGGATATGTACTGGGTAGGGACTGCCCACAATGCAGAGACTTGAGCGACAATAATCATGGGATAGCCTACTTATACGAGGATACCGAGGACTACTTCCCCTCTCAATACAGAGTAAATATGAAAGACCATAAACCTAAACTGAAGCTATTCTTCTCCAGACAGGAAGCCAAACGATATATTCAGGAAGAGCTTGGAACAACCGAAAATGAAATTATGATTATCCCTAGATGCGAGGTGACTGATGAGTAAATACAGCAGGAGCAAGGGACAACGTGGAGAGAGGGAAGTATGCCACTTACTAAGCGAACACCTTAACCGCCCTATATCCAGAGAGTTAGGTGCCTCACGGGACGGGGGTTGTGATATTAAGGTTACGATGGGAACCTTCGTATACTACTTGGAAGTTAAACTATACCGCAAGATTACGCAAGCTAACGTAGCCGATTGGTGGGAGCAAGCCAAGAGACAAACGGAAGAACATGGGAAGGACAACCTGAACCCTATTCCTGTGCTGATCTACAGACAGAGCCATTGGAAATACTGGGAGGTAGTTATCCCATTGAATTATATGCTCTGGCAGTTATCAGCTACCAAGTACAAGATGAAAGATGAGGTTGCGCCACGCATTACTACCGATCTCAAATACCTGACTCACCTGATGCTACTGGATACAGACTCAACTATATCCAAGGGGACTATGGACATCTACATTGAGAGGTAATTCTACCACGTAGCGCACGTGTTTTTTGGGGCTACAGGGATTATTATTAAAAAGACATACCTAACCCTACCTAGAGAAAGGTGGCACTATGAAGCCAAAATTAGAGACTAAGCAAGACGTAGTTAAGAAAGATAAGGCTAAGAAAATACTAGAGAAAAGCCACAACATAAAACTGCTTGACCTGTATGAACCACTATACATAGTAGATTGGGTTAGTAATGAAACTGAATCTCAGCCAATGACGTTTATTGAATTCAAGGCTAGGAACTATGAACACAATACTTTCCCTACACTAATGTTAAGCTTACATAAATGGATGAAGCTGATGAGCTACCGTGGCGAGGGGTTTGGTGCAGGGCTATGCGTTGGGTGGCTAGATGGTTTGTATTATCTAGAGATAAACAGATCCCTAAGATATATTACCTATAAGGTAGGAGGGAGATCAGATCGTAGTATAGAGGGGGACGTAGAACCTTGCATATTTATACCTGTAACTCTCTTTAAAAAGGTGGAGGAGCCTAGATCGACCTAAAGTTTACCGGATACCGCAGAAAGACCTCAGAGACTCGATCCTAGCTACCGCTTAAACGAACTGAGAGGCCCGTGAACACCCCTAAAAAAAGAAACGCCACCCCTAGCTAACCTTGCTTACGCCAACCCCTATTTCGCTTTCTGGTGGACAACCTTAGATTCTTTCTAGAGTTGTTCATTGGATTGCGATCCACATGATCCACATCTAGCCTACTCTTTCTCCCCTTTAATACCCTTCTCCTAGCAGTATTCCTACCCGCCCTTCTTCTCTTCTGCTTGGTTGTACTATGGTAGTTATCATACTCGCTTCTGTAGTCTCTAGCCATAAGCCTGACTTACTCCCTTCAGGTAAACACAACCCACATTAGTATTCTCAGGGGGATGCAAGGCCATCGCACGCTCTACCGCCTCTACGCATTCCTGTTCTGAATAATGAATCTCCATAACCTCTGCGTGAATGATATGTGTGGGAGGAGAATTGAGAATAATTAATAGGAGTAACCACATCCGCTACCGTATCTTCTTAGTCTTTTTTATACATTTCAAGGGGATATGAAAGCGCCCTTCAAGTCCTTTATCAGAAGATAAGCTACGGCAAATGATTAAATCAACATCAGTTTTCTCTATGAAATAACCTATTGTTTTAATATACATAGGTGTCGTGTCTATCTTGTCTAGCAACTGCCAGTCATCTTCTGATTGAGCATCAATCCATTGGACTTCCAGAATCCTCTGGTGAGTTTCATACAGGGGGATTTTTGTCCGCTTTCTCTGAGCCACGGTGTTCCAGTAAGTGTGAAAGGATTAAGTTATTAGTGTCTCTTATAGGGGCAAGGCCGTCATCCAAGTCCTCCTTGGTTAGCAAGGTACACTCTACACGGTCTACCCTCTCCTCTAATGCGTCCAGCCTATAGAACATTCGCTTCACGATCCATGCCGTAATGGTTGCTATACCACCAAGCAACCAGTATACAAAATCATTTATCTTATCCATCTGCTAGTAAATTCCCCGTCAATTGACTTCACTCAACCCACTCCCACTTCTTGCAGCCAGCCCCATTATCTGTGAAATCGTAGGCG
>CALBXV010000295.1 GCA_937890045.1 uncultured archaeon | reverse complement strand
TATAATCTTTCTAATATAACGTTGTAAGGCTTAAAAATGCAAAATTTTAATAATCAAAGTCTAAATAATTCTGATATTAAGGCTCAAACATTAGACTTAACTAAAATCTATAAAACAGGTGAACTTGAACTTATAGCATTAAATAAATTTTCTACCACATTTAAAACAGGTGAATTAGTATCTATCGTTGGTCAATCTGGCAGTGGTAAATCAACTTTATTAAATTTACTTGGAACTTTGGATAGACCAACAAGTGGAAAAATAATTATTGATGGAATAGATACTACAAAAATGAGTAATAACGAACTTGCAGTATTAAGAAATGAAAAGATTGGATTTATTTTTCAATCATATAATTTAATTAGTAGAACAACAGTTTTGAAAAATATTGAAATGCCTGCAATTGCTAAAGGTGTTAATTCAAGTGTTATTAAAAAAAAAGCTATTGAATTACTAGAACTTATGGATATCATTGAAACCTCTAAAAGAAAACCAACTGAACTGAGTGGCGGCCAACAACAGAGAGTAGCAATAGCAAGAGCGTTAATTAATGACCCTGCAATTATCTTAGCAGATGAACCGACTGGAAATTTAGACTCTAAAACTGGTGAAGAAATTTTTCAATTACTAAAAAGTTTAGTTAAAGAAAGAAATACTACGATAATTCTAGTAACACATAATTTAAATCTAGCTAAAAGAACTGACAGAATAATAAAACTCAGTGATGGCAAATTAATAAATTAATTTTATGGTTAATCTATGGTGATTATGTTTTTTGAATTTTATATCTATTATTAAATTATCATTAGAAGCTTTAACAGGGAAAAAAACAAGAACAATTCTTACAGTTCTTATGGTTGTTATTGGTTCTTCTTTAATAATTGGTTTAAACGGTCTTGGCGCTGGCTTTGAGGTTTTCATTGAAGATCAATTTAGCACTCTTAGTCCTAACACATTAATTATAACTCCTGCATCAAGTTTCCAAAGTGGACCTAATGATGATCTTAGTTCTCGTGTAATTCGATTAGATTCTCAAGTTCTAAAAAATCTTGAAAATATTGAAGGTATATCAGAAATTTTCCCTATTATATATGGGAGTGCTAAAATATCCTCACATGGTCTATCTAAAAATATTGCTGTTATAGGTATTGATCAAACTAAACTAACATCTGCTTTACCTAGTTTTACACTAGAATCTGGTAAACTTGTATACCCAAATGATTCAATTGGTGTGCTAGTAGGTCAGAATGTGAAAAATCCTGCTGGTTCTAATACATATTTTGTTGATGTAGATGAAAGAGTAGTGCTTGAATATGCTTCTTTTTCTAGTGGTAAATCAGAGGTAAAAAAGAGAAGTTTTCTTGTGCGTGGTGTAGCAAATGAACTTGGTACTAGTTCATATCTTAATATTGATAATGGTATTACAATTTCATTATCTTCAGCTAATTCATTATTTGATAAAAAAGGAAAATATGATATGATTTATATTGTTACTGAAGATATAGATCTTAATTCTGCTATAGAAGAAGATATAAGAGAAATTTATGGTAAAGATATTGGAATTTCTTCTCCTCAAGTTATAGTTGAGACTGTTAAAGGATTTGTAAGTGGTTTCACTAGCTTTATTCTAGCTATTGGAGCTATATCTCTAATTGTTGCTGGTGTTGGAATAGTTACTACTCTTATCACTGCTGTTTTAGAAAGAACTAAAGAAATTGGATTACTAAAAGCCATTGGATTTAAAGGTAGAACTATCCTGTTGATGTTTCTCTGTGAAGCTATTCTAATTGGTGCTATTGGAGGATTTATTGGTATATTAGGTGGTGTTGGGTTAGGTATGATTCTTCCTACCATGTTGGCTGCGTCATTTGGAGGCGGTGAAGGCACTTTTGTTCTTTCAGCAGTTTTTAATATTTCTTCTATTCTTAATGTATGGATTCTAGTTATATTACTTAGTGCATTCGCTGGTTTATATCCTGCTTGGCGCGCCTCAAAATTAGATCCTGTTGTAGCATTAAGAAAAGAATAATTATCTTATCATTTTCTTCATTTGTTTTAACATTGTGTTATCAAATCTTATTAATATTGCATTGAATTCATTTTTTTTTATTACAATTGATTTATTCTGTTCTATTTTATATTTTTCTTGTCCATCTAATACAATAATCATTTCATTATCTGATGTGATTTCTATCTCTTTGGATTTCGATACAATTGATGGTATGTTTGACACTGAGCCAATCGGTGTGATTAATATGTTTTCATCATCTTCAACTAATACTGGACCACCTAATGATAAAGAATGACCTGTTGATCCTGTTGGTGTTGCAATTACTAAACCATCCATTCTATTATTTAATACTTCTTTACCATTTAATTTGACTTTATAATAAGGTGTTTTAGTTATTTCTGTTCTAATAAAATACACTTCATTTAAAACTGGTTCAAATTGTTGTTTACCAATTGTGCATTGTAATCTAATTCGTGACTCTAAAATATAATTTTTATTTATAATATTTCTACATGCATCTTCTATTTGTTCTGGTATAATCTCTGTTATTATTCCTTTTCCTCCACTATTAATTCCTAATACAGGAATTTCTTTTCTTAAATCTCTAATTAATCGAAGTAATGTACCGTCTCCACCAATTGATATAGCCATATCAATTTCTATTTGATTTAATTCTTTTATTGATAAGATGGTTTTTGCTAATTTATGTTCAAGTGGATTTATAATAAATATCTCTAATTTATTATTATATAATGTCTCTATTATTTTACTTACTAAAGATATTGTTTTTTTATCACTTTTTTTTATAATTATTGCTACTTTTTTTATAGTATTAGTTGTCACATTGAAAATATTCAAGACAAAATTATATATAACCTTGATTAAAAAATAAGTAAATTGGTGGAATGTTTTGAGTAAACCTGCGGACCTTGGAAGTGTTAAAACCGGTTCATATATTGTTATTGATGGAGAACCTTGTAGAATTGTTGATTTTGATAAATCTAAACCTGGAAAACATGGGTCTGCTAAAGCTCGTGTTGTTGGTGTAGGAATATTTGATAATATTAAACGGAGTATAGTTTCTCCAGTATCTTCTACTATTGAAATCCCACTTATTGAAAAACGTTCTGCACAAATTATTTCTCTAGCTCCTACTAAAATACAAATTATGGATCTTGAAAATTATGAAATTAGTGATATTGATATTCCTGAAGATGAAGAAATTAAAAACAAATTAGCTGCAGGCAAAGAAGTTGAATTTTGGCGTGTACTAGGTAAACAAAAAGTAGTAAGAGTGAAAGGTTAGAATACTTTTATAGATAAATAAAAAAACTAATTAATAATTAAATAATGTATATGTCAGCTATTGTTCTATCTTCCGGTGGCAAAGATTCTATCTTGTCCTTACATCTAGCTTCAGAATCAGGAATTAATTTAACTGGAATAATTAGTGTAATGCCTGAAAATGTAGAAAGTATGTTATATCATAGTCATAATGTGCAATTCGTTAGTCAAATTGCGGATAGCTTAGGTCTTAAATGGCATATAGTTCATGCGCCTTCTTCTTCTGAAGAAGAGGTTCTAATTGATAAATTAAAAACTCTTAAAGCAAAGATATTAGTTATAGGTGGTATTACATCAAATTATCAAAAGAAAATATTTGAAAAAATTGCTCGAGATTCTAATATGTCAATTTATTCTCCATTATGGGGATTATCTGATGAAGATGTGCTATCAAAAATAACTGAAATTGGACTTACAACTGTTATAATTGCAGTTGCTGCTTATGGTCTTGATAAAACTTGGTTGGGGAAACAATTGACTAAATCAAATATTACTCTTCTCCTTAAAAAATCTAAAATATGTAAATTTAACGCTACAGGGGAGGGAGGCGAGTATGATACTTTTGTTCTTGATGGCCCTTTATTTAAAAAAAAATTAGTTATAGATAAATATATTGAACATTGGTTTGGTGATAGAGGAAATTTGGAAATTAATGATGTAGTTTCTTACAATAAGGAGAGAATTTTGTAATGTTATCTTCAATGAAAACTGGTCTTAGAGATGCTGTAAATAAATTATTACATGTCTCTGTTATAGATAATGATATTATCAAAGAATTTGTTAAAGATATTCAAAGGACATTAATACGAGCTGATGTTAATGTAAAATTAGTTCTCTCATTATCTTCTAAAATAGAAAACAGAGCATTAAATGAAAAACCCACTCTCGGATTACCTAGAAAAGATCATATAGTTAAAATATTATATGAAGAAATTTCTCATCTTCTTGGAATTGGAGAAGAATTGAATTTTGATTCTGCTAAATCATATGTTATACTTCTTTTAGGAATTCAAGGTTCAGGAAAAACTACTACTGCTTCTAAATTATCTAGATTCTTTCTAAAAAAAGGTTTTAAACCTGGTATAATATGTGCTGATAATTTTAGACCTGGAGCTATAAATCAACTTGAAATATTATGTTCTAAAATAAATGTAGAAGTTTATAGTGAAAAAAATACAGATCCTATTGATATTATTAATCATGGAATTCCAAATTTAAAATCTAAAGGAATAAATGTTATTATTGTTGATACATCTGGTAGACATAAAGAAGAAGCGTCTTTATTAAAAGAAATGAAGTTAATTGCTAATGCTATTAATCCAAATTTAACTCTACTTGTTATAGATGGAACAATAGGACAACAATGTTATGCACAATCTGAAGCTTTTAGTAAATCTACTGATATTGGCGGTATCTTGATAACTAAATTAGATGGTGCAAGTAAAGGTGGAGGAGCGTTATCTGCAGCCGCTGCAACTGGTGCAAAAATTATGTTTATAGGCACAGGTGAAAGAATTGACGATCTTGAATTATTTTCTTCTACTAGATTTGTTGGAAGATTATTAGGTATGGGTGACTTACAAGCTCTATTATCTCGTGCCAAAGACTTAGAGATTCAAAATAGTGAAGAAGATGTAAAAAGAATGATGTCTGGAAAACTAACTATTAATGATTTCTTCTCTCAAATAGAGCAAGTAAATAAACTAGGTTCATTGAACAAACTTATTGATATGATTCCAGGATTCTCTAACGCTGTTATGCCTAATAATGTTGAAGAACTTGAACAAAAAATGAAAAAATGGCGTGTTATTATTCAATCTATGACTAATTTTGAAAAAGACAATCCTGATATATTGAATTCTTCTAGAATAAAACGCATAGCTCAAGGTTCTGGAAATTCAGAAAAAGATGTTAAAGAAATGTTTGTGAAATTTAAACAAAGTAAATCAGTTATGAAAGCCAGTAAGGGACGTGAATTTCAACAAATGCTTAGAAGGATAATGAAAGAATGAATCAAACACCTGATTCTTATTATATAAGAAATCAAATTCTAAAAAAATATTCTTTATGTGCTAATTGTATAAATAGACAAATTAATACAGATGATGAAATAACTATTTCTAATAATAAAAAAAATTGTGAATTATGTAATAATATTTATTCAAATATTGATAAATTAGCTGATAGTGTAATATCTAAATTATCTGAATATCAATATTCTACATTCCAAATTGGTGTAAGTTTACCAACTAATATAATTGAATTTGAAGATAAGTTACGTTCTCATCTTAAACTTGCTGGTGGAATTAATATTAAAAGTGATTTTGTTCAAAAGCTTCGAAATATAATATCATCCAAAATTGTAAATTCTGTTGATTATTATAATCCTGATATTATAGTTAAAGTTCAACCATTGGATTCAACTATTACTGTTTACTCCAAACCTGTTCATTTATATGGTAGATATATTAAAAAAATTCGAGGAGTTAAACAAAGAAACATTGCTTGTTTATCTTGTAATAATATTGGTTGTGAACTTTGTTCAAATAAAAAAATTTTTGATTATAGATCAATTGAAGATTTTTTGTCATCACAATTATTAAAACACTTTAAGAGTAAAAAAATAAAATTTACTTGGATTGGTAGTGAAGATATGAATAGCTTAGTTCTCGGAAATGGAAGACCTTTTTACGCTGATATATTTGAACCTAAATTACGTTCCCTTCTTAATTTTAATTTAGATCATAAAAATGATATCTATCTAAACGACTTTGTTATTCAAACCAATAATTCTAAATCTGTTAATTTTATATTTGAAGCATTTGTTAAAATAATGTTTACTAAAAAACCTGATATAAATAAACTTGAATCCCTTACTAAAGTTTTTAAAAATCGTGAAGTAGATTTAATTCCAATAGGAAAAAATAAGGTTCTAAAACGTATCATTTATCAAATTTCTATTAAAAAAATTTCTAATAATTCTGCTGATTTTACTGTTAAATCTGATGGTGGTGTTAGTATAAAGGCACTAGTAGGTGAAAGTGGTTTTAGTAAAAATGTGTTATATGTTACACCTAATATTTCAGAAATTATTGATTGTGATTGTCAATGTAGCTTATTTGATATAACTAATGTTTACCATAATAATAATGAAATATAATATTCTATTATCTCTAATGAATTATTCTAGTTAATTTATGAAATAAATAAACTTTTTAAATAGCTACTGTTAAATAAATTATACTTGGGTTCAACATCAAAAGGTTTTAGACATAAATCAAGACATTTGCTAAGTTTAAAATCTAATAAATCTACTGGTTTATCGTATTTACTACAAACTTATAAAGAAAATGATGACGTTGTTGTTGTATTATCTCCAAATCAAGTCAAAGGTATGCCTCATCGAAGATTTCATGGTAAGGTTGGTAAAGTTAAAAAAGTCATGCGCAGATCCGTTTCATTAAATATTAAAATTGGAAATAAAGTTAAAACTATTATATCCAGATTTGAACATATTAAACCCCATAATAAGTAATGATTTAATATGAATATTGATAAAAAAACTATTTCATTGTCAGAAGCTCAAAAATTACTTGAAAAAATAAAAGAGGATGATCTAGATCAAATTCAAAAAAGAACTTTAGATTATCTTAAACTATTTTCGAAAACTGAGTTTGAAGATATTGAAAAAATGAAACAACAATTAGTTGAAGACTGTGATCTTAATGACAATGAAGCAATTGAATTAATTAATATTTCTCCTAAAACTATAGAGGAACTAAGAACTTTTACGTCTGGATGGAAAAAATTAGTTAGTACTGAAATACTCGAAAAAATATTATCTATTTTAAAGTAACTGCTAAAAGAGAATATTAATATATTAATCGTTTGTTATAAGAGTTATCTGACATTTAGTGATCTAATTGAATGAACCTTTAATTCAAAATATATTCTGTAATATATACTTCTTTAATTAATTATTTTAAATAGTCTAACCGGTGATTCTTTGACATATAATACTCCTAAAAAATATGAGGAAATAGCATATATTATTAACTTTTCTCCTAGATCTTCATCAAAATTAATTCCAGGTAGAGACGGTCCTATTATTGAAGCTATAGGTGAAAACCGTTTAATTCTATTAGAAACCCTAGCTGCAAAAAATTCTAATTTTACAATAGGTCAAAAAATATATATTGGAAAAGAAGGCAGAACTGATGTTGTTAGTGTTCTTGGCCGTTTATCTTATCAACAACTTAGTGAAATGGCAAAAAATTCTTTACCACAAGTTATTGAACTACTAATAACAAATAATGAATCTAAATTTGTTAACTATTTTAATGAATTACAGCCAATAGGTCCTAGATTACATAGTCTAGAATTAATACCTGGAGTAGGAAAAACTACTATGCAACTTATTCTTAAAGAACGAGAAAAATCTAATTTTAAAAGCTTTGAAGACTTAAAAGATCGTATTGGAATTAAAGACCCTATAATACAATTAAGTAAACGTATTTATGAAGAAATAACTGGTAATACTAGATTATCTATTTTCATAAGAAAATGAATAGAAAAATCTGGGGACAGTATAAACTAATTGATAATACTGTTCTTGATCAAATAGTGGATATTGCTCAAATTACTAAAAAACACATAGTTTATGAAATAGGGTCAGGTACTGGTAATCTTACTTATAAGTTATGTAATAAAGCTAAAAAAGTTATTTCATCAGAAATAGATGAAAAATATTATTCTATTTGTGTTGATAAATTGTCTAAAATAAATAATCTAGAATTAATTCGAGGTGACGGATTCAAAATTGATATTAATTATGATATTCTAATGTCGAATTTACCATATTCAAAATCATCTCAATTTGTAGAATGGTTGATTAATGAAAATTTCATTCGCGCAGTTGTTTTAGTTCAAACTGAGTTTGCAGATAAGCTTGTCGCTAAACCTGGTAATAAAAATTATCGTAGTATTACAGTTATAACAAATGCTAATTTTTATGTTAATAAAGTAGGTACTATATCCAATCATCTTTTTTCCCCCATCCCTAAAGTCCTTACATCAATTCTATTAATTAAACCTAAAAATAAAAAAATTAATATAGATTCTATAAAAATTATTAAATTTCTTTTTTCAATGAGAGGGAAAAAATTATCTTCAATAATTAAAATAATTAATAAAAACTTTGTTAATGATTTCTCATCTGTAATACCAGATAAACTTTCTAATATGAATATTGAAAAAATTGAAATACATGATTTTCTCAAAATAGTGGATAATTTATCTAATATAGGTTTTAAAATTGAATAAAATATATGAGCCAAAAGAAGACAGTTTTTTATTAGCAAATAAAATTAAGAATATGAAATCTGTAAAAACTCTCGAAGTTGGTATAGGTTCTGGTCTAGTTACAAATGAATTAATAAAAATTAGTAAAACAGTTATTGGTACTGATATTTCTTATCATGCATTATTAGAATATAAAAAATCTCCAAATAATATAAACGCTATTGATCTTGTTTGCTGTATTAATTGCGATGTATTTAGACATAATGTATTTGATTTAGTAGTTTTCAACCCACCATATTTGTCTAGTTATGATATAGATGATTTAGCTGTTGATGGTGGAGTTGATGGAATACAAATTACTGTAGAAATTCTTGAAACTATCTATCCAATATTAAAAATTAATGGCGAGATATTATTTGTTAGTTCTAGTTTTTCTAAATATGCTAAAATTATTAGTTTACTTGAAAAAAACGGGTTTAAAGTTAAAATAGTTGGTAAATCTCATGTCTTTTTTGAAGATATAATTCTTATACATGCTAAAAATAAGATTTTAGATACTACTTAATTATCGTTTTAATTTATTTTGAATCATTCTTAATAACTTCATGTTATTATTATAAATTATGTACAATATCTCTGTGGCTGTAGTTGGATCTGATTTTGGAATTAATGTTGGTTATATATCTCGTGTTATGAAAAATTTTGGACTTAAATCATTATATCTAATTGATTCTAATTTTAATATTCAAGATAGTTTAATATTTTCATCTCACGGAGCTGATATAATAAAAAAAGCTAAAACTACTAATTGGAAAATTATAACTAAAAATTTTGATTTAATAATTGGGACATCTGCTATTCACTCTGATAATCTGAATAATATCTCAAGAACTACTATATCTCTAAAAGAATTAAATAGTAAATTAACTCAATTCTCTGGAAATATATGTATAGTTCTCGGTAGAGATACTACTGGTCTCACTAATCATGAATTACGTTTATGTGATTTAACTATTACAATAGATACTGGAACTAATTATCAAACATTAAACATATCTCATGCTCTGTCTATAATATTATATGAACTTTCAATTCCAAATAACGTAATTCATAAACAATTAGCTAGTAATTTTCACAAAGAATTATTTATAACATATTGTCTAAAACTTGCTAAAGAACTAAATTTTCCAGAATATAGAATTGTACTCTTAGATAAGACTTTTAAACAAATTCTTGGTCGTAGTTTACCTACTAAAAGAGAATTATCACTAATCACTGGATTAATAAGGAAAGGATTATCAGCTTTAATCAAATAATTAGAAAAGTTAATAATACTAGATATAACTTAATGTTCTATAATGAAAGGTAGTAATTATAGAGTAATACGTGGTCACCCTTATGGGAGAAGAGAATATATAAAAGGAAACCCAGCTCTTAAAATTGCAAAATTTCATACTGGTGAAAAATCTAATAATTATGAAATTAAATTACAATTAGCAGTTAAATTTAGAGCACAGATAAGACATAATGCTATTGAAGCCGCACGAGTTTCTGCTAATAAAATACTTAATCAACTTGGTCCTGATGTTTATCATCTTAGTGTTGTTGCTTATCCTCATATTGTTTTAAAAGAAAATAAAATGATTGCTACTGCTGGTGCAGATAGACTACAAGAAGGTATGAGGCGAGCTTTTGGTAAACCAACTGGATTAGCTGCTAGAGCCGAAATCGGAACAACAATCCTTGAAGTTCGTATTATGAAAGAACATTTATCTGAAGCTAAAAGAGCGTTCAAAACGGCTTCTAGTAAACTTCCAATTCAATGTTTTATTAGAGAAATAGAACTTAAAAACTAGTTCATATATAGGTAAAATT
>CALBXV010000294.1 GCA_937890045.1 uncultured archaeon | reverse complement strand
TCACCTTCAGAAGCATATCTACCTCTTACATCTTGAGCAATAACAACATATCCAGCTTCTACAGCACGTGTTGGATTTAAAAACATGCCTACAACAGCTATAGATTGTTTATCATAGGGTAATCTTTGCATTATTGTAGGAAATTTTCCTTCTTTATCTGGTCTATATATATCAGCATATAATATTATACCGTCACGCATTTTAACAGGTACATTTCTCTCAAGTATTATTTTTGAACTCATAGTTTTTATCACATTATAAATACATTAATTGATTTTTATTTATTACTATATTATTGTAATTCAATTCCTTTCTCATAATAATTTTTCCATACTAATGTTTCATAATCAACAGCTAGATTTCCAACATGAGCCATGCTTTCCTCTGTTTTTTCATTTAAATCAGCTGCAATTATATCTATCGCCTGTATTTGAAATCCACGAGTCGCTTTAGAAAATCTATCAAGAACATCAGTATCTATTTTATCCGTATCAGTAGTTGCTTTACCAAATCCATAATTTTTTTTAAGACCTTTACTTAAAGCTCTAGCACCTGCAGCCCATACTGGAAAATTAAGTAGAATACCTAGAGCAATTTCACCAGGTTTTGCAGTAATTGCTAATTTTGAGAAATAATTAGTTCTATAAGAACACTCTAAAGCAGGTTGAGAATTAGCTAATCTATCATTAGAAATATTAGCTGCTTTTAAAAGAAGATAATGTGATTCTAACATCATTTTTTCAGCAATAGTCATAAAAAGAAAGAAGTCTAATTCTTTTAGATTTCTAGCTTTAGTAACATATAATGATAAGTTACCCATATCATTCATAACAAGATGATAAGTTTGTTCAATCCAAAATTTAATTCCTTCAAGAGGAAAAGTACCATCTAATATTTCAGTTACAAATTTACCGTTTTTCACTTCTTGAACATTAGGTTGAATTTGTTTTTCTAATTTTTGAGTAAAACTATCAGCATACTTAAAATTTGGATGTAAATTAGTCATAGTTCATATCACTTATTTTTAGCATATTTAAGTCCTTGAGCATAATAATTATCCCAAACTAATTTCTCTGTTTCAACAGCCCATTTAGCAACTAGAGATAACTTAGTTTTACTACTATTATCTTGTAAGTCTCGAGCAATAATTTTTATAGCTTTTTCATTAAATCCAGAAGTTTCTTCATCAGTAGCAGATAGAAATCTATCTAAGATATCAGTATCTATTTTATCAGTTCCTTTAACTGGTTTTCCAAAACCATAATGTTTTTTCAGTCCTGCACTTTCTTTACGTACACCTGCAGCCCATACTGGAAAATTAAGTAGAATACCTAGAGCAATTTCACCAGGAGTACCATATAATGCCAATCTAGAGAAATAATTTGTACGAAATAAACACATTGAATTAGGATAAGAAGACATTAAATCTTTTCTCGATATACCCATAGCATCAGTTAATAGAAACAAACCATTAACATGATTCATTTCTTCAGCAGCCATATAATGAAAAAATTCCATTTCTAATTCAGATCTAGCTTTAGTAACATAATAATTAAGATTCGCAGAATCATTCATGAGTAGATGATAGTGATTAAAACGAACAAATTTAATTCCTTCAATTGGAAAAACACCATCAAAAACACTATTAGCATAATTACCATCTTCAACTTCTTGAGCAAATGGTTTCAGAGAATTTGTTAACTCTTCAACTAGATTTCTAGCTTCATTTAATTTACTTTCAGGAATTTGGTTAGTATCCCAATTTTTAACCACAATAAATCACAAGAAATTTAATTTATTTAGAAACAATTAAGAGTAGTGCCAACACCTTTAGCAACAGCTTTTTCATATGTTCTATAACAACAAACAATATCTTGAGCATTTAGTCCAGTAGAATCCATAATAGTGATCTCATCATCATTTTCTCGTCCTATTTTATCTCCATTAATTATTTCTCCAAGAGAAGCATGAACGTCAGAATCAGTAATTAAACCATTTTTAATCGGAAGCTCAATTTCACCACCTATTTTACATTGATTAAGACTATCAACAACAATTTTAGAATTAGCTATTAAATTATGATCTAATTCTTGTTTCCCATGACCATCAGCTCCAAAAGCATTAATATGTGTTCCAGGTGAAACCCAATCACGCATAACTATTGATTCTCTTGATGGAGTACTACAACAAACAATATCAACATTTTCAACAGCCTCTTTTGGATTATCAACAGCTGTAACAGTAATATCAAAAGTTTCTTTAGCAAAATTAACAAAATCATTTCT
>CALBXV010000293.1 GCA_937890045.1 uncultured archaeon | reverse complement strand
TTACCATTCTTTTACTTACTTTTGTTTTATATACATTTTTCAATTCTTTTAATCTCACTATTTTCTTACACAATTAGAATTCTTACTTACACGTTTCATCGATTGGATCTTCTATCGGCTCAAAGGTTTTAGTACTTATGTTTTTATGATGGGGGCCGTATCTTATATAGGTCCATCCTAATTTAATGAGTACTATTATTAGGGTCCCGATATTTTGTATTAATTTACTCCAACTTGCTTTAGGAGATAGTCTATCCATTTTGATATCTTCTTGTCTATGTTCCACTTCAAGATAACCAGAATAAGCAGTAGTGGGATCATATACATTGCCAGGGGACTTTTCGATATGATATGTCCGGCCATTATGCTTCCTATTAGTTGTAGTGTTATTATTATTTGTTTCCGCATCAGGGTTTCTCATTGTATTGAGTATATCTCTATTTGTTTTGGTTCTCATATATCTCGGGATGTTCATTCCGGTTTTTTGGAAGGATTACATAACCGAGGCCTGAGGGTGAAACTGGGGGAGTGTGACTCGTATTTGTCGGGAGTCGTCTTTCCGTTCCACTCTCTATTATTAAGTATAACGGAATTATTTTTTTAGAAGGTTTTTAATGAGATTGTGAAGCGTATTTAAGAAAAACCCCCTAACTCGGGGGGGAATTAGGGGGCGGGAAAGGGGAGCTGGTAAAAGGGGTATATGGTATATTAGCTCCCCTCAATTATATATTACATTTATCAGCTAAACATATCGTATATATGTTTTACGAACAGGCCAATCACACCAGTGCCAAGTACAGTACGCCACTTTTTAGTATCTTGTCTAAATCGGGTATTCTGTTTAGCTTCTGCCCATAGGCCTTGGTGTGGATTGAACAGATTTTCTTTAATAAATTTGATATCTGTATGCATATCATCTCTATCTTTATCTGCCTGTTCCATTCGTTCCAAAATCACATTTAAGTCTTTTCTATCTTGACCATTCATACTCTTCTCTCTTAGTTTTTTCCATTGTTCTTCTTTTTGAAGTTTCTTTTGTCTAAGTCTTTCCAAGTTACTATTGGTCAATTTAGATCTCCTACTTAATATTTGTTATTTGGTATATTTTCGGTAATAAATATAATATATATAGGTTTTATTTTCTTTTAGTTCGATTAAACCTCTTTTTTCTTGGTTTAGGTTTTGCGTGTCTTTGGTCTTTCAACAATTCTTCTTTTAACAATCTACGTTGTGTTCTTAAGTCTTGAATCTCAGAATCCAAATCGGATACTTTGCTCACTGTTAAAGCTGTGCAACCTATCCATCCAATTGGAGCTCCAATAAGTACACCTACTAATATCCACAATACTTCAGTCATCGTCTTTCTCCTAACCTACTTGACTGCTACCGACTTCAAAGGTTGCCACGACATTCTTAGCCACGGGACCTTTTTGTCCTTCGCCAACTTCAAATGTCACTTCTTGGCCATCTCTCAGAGTTTTATATCCTTCGCTCTGAATTTCTGAATAGTGAACGAAATAATCTCTATTATCTCCTTCAACAAATCCATAGCCTTTCTTATGGTCAAACCATTTTACTTTACCGTCCATCTTACTTTCTCCTATTTTTCGCTTTGCGTTTTATCTGTACAGCCACATCACCCAATTTCTTATCTTCACCATCGAGCAATGGGCTATCTTCATGAACTTCTATTACACTTCCACTCGGCATATCAGATGGATTCCGTTCATAATCTAATCTCATCTGTATCGCTTCTGCCTCTATTTCGGCAGAAATCCGAGTCAATTCTTTTTTCATTTCGCTATCAGTCATCTATGCTTCTGCTAGTTGTATCTCTGGGTTATCGTATCTAAATTCCCAATAAAATCTTACTAAATCTGCCAACTTCTCTAGATACTCTTCATCTAAAACTTTGACATCATGCATGAATTGAATTATTGCTGGATAGGTCATTTAAAAATCTTTTTTCCAACTTTACTTTCTTTAATTGTATCCAATGTATTAGACACTTCTTCAAGTTGTTTATAAAGAGAATCAACTTTATCATACATAACACCCAATTCTTTCTTTATTTCTACTTCACTCTTAATTACACTATCCTTAGCATAGTTCTTAACATTACCTTCCACGTCCAATAACATATGTTTTATTTCCACAATACTGGACTTAATTTCTTCTGTTAACTCTGAAATCCTTTTATTAGCTTCGTCTATATCCTTTGAAATCACATTCAAATCATTTTCAACAGAATTTTCAACTGAAGTTCTTATCTTATCAATCTTTCTATCAATACTCTTTTTAGATGTAAAACTCTTTACTTCAGATAACACTTCATCTGCTGTACTTGTTATTTCTTGAACATCACTTACTACTGAGTCTAATAATATATTTGATGCGTACCATGCTCCACCACCATATCCAGCCACCCCAACAATCACACACAACAAAGTAGTTCCGAGTGCACTTAACCAATTCATTTTCTTTTTCTCCTTAGTTCTTCTTTTTTTATCATCTACCATAGCTACCCACATACCACCTATCCACAAATAGATTAATATTGGAATACACCAAATCACTATATTGGCAAATTCTTTTGTCATTCTACGTCCCCGATAATTTACTTAATACAATAAATAAAAATATTAAACTAACCAGTACAATATGTAAATATCTTTGAGTTTTAAATTTCATTTTTTATTTTTTCAACTTCATATAACTCTCTAAATTCTTTTTTATTTAAATTTTTAGATAGTCCAAACATAATTTCTGCTAATCTAATCTTATCTGTGTCTAATTTTCTAATAGTTATTGTTTCTTTTGTAAGTTTATTTATGAGGGCAAATTTATTTCCCAACACTATTACTCTTCCCCTTTTTTTGAGAAAGCTTTCTGTATCGTCGCTCGTAGTCTATTTGTATTTTTTGGTGAATTCGGTGGAGTTCCACCATCTTTCAATACATAATAACAATTATAACATAACAATCTTAGATTATCAAGTTTCATATTGTGCATATCACCATCCAAAAAATCTAACAATAGAGGACTTCTGGAATCACTCGTTCTGTATTCATCGTATCCACAATTACTGCACTGTTGTAACAAATATCCTTTTCTTGTAAGTTTATCCTGTAATTTCCAATGTGGATAATTTGGATGTTTTCCATTAAAAATATCATTAAGATAAATTCCAAATCTACCGGATCCATCTCTTGATATTCCAATTCCAGATTGATTTGTTTTCCATAAATCATATCTTTGTGCATACTTCTTAAATGTATTGTATGCAACATTACACTCTCTTGCGGCCGCCCTCATAGATAGTGTCTTATCTATTGCACTTTGAATAACCGTTTTCGGTATCGGTCTTCCTCTGAATGGATTAATCCCCTGTTTTGCCATCTTCTATATACTCCCCCCCTGATGTTAAACTAACATTCGGTAGTAAATTGCCATCTTCATCGAATGGAAAATTATATTCACCAGCCTCTTCATCTTCTGCTTTCCATATCTTCTTTAGTGTTTCCTCAATAGACTCCAATTTGTCAGTTATAGAATCTAATTTTTCCCATACTGTTCCAACGTAAATTAGAGTATTTTTATCTTTATATTTATCATACGGCATAGTTTACGTTTCCTCTACATATAAAAACGGAAACTCTTTATTATCATTACAAATATGTATTTTCATTCTTTAAATTCCTTTTGATATAAGGTGATACATATACCTATTTCAAATATAAGTATATGTCAAAAATAGAAAACGATTATATTATTATTAGTCTAATACAACCTTAAAATACTCTTCGGCGAGTGAAGCATCATTGTTATAAAATCCTACCCAAACTGTAACGGTGTCTGATTTCATCGACCATACTGGTGCAAACATGGTGTTTACTTCTCCATCAGCGTTACTGTAACTTGCTGAGTTAATTGTAGGAACTTCAAATCCATTGAATCCAACTATATAAGATGTATCCCTTGAAACATACTGACCTTCATCATTTACTCCACGATTGACTATATAGCCAAGTGTATCTGTTAAATACCAATAATGACTTGATGCCCAACCAAATTTAACTACATCAACTGGCTGTCCTTCTGAATCAGTAACAGTACCAGAAAATCTATGTAGTGTTTGCCAACTACCCTGAGATAATGTCAAATGATAATATCCATTTGAATCTTCCGTTAATCGGGTATCTAAGTCAAAATACAATAGGTCATCATCTGTACTGCCTAACGGGCTATCCCCCAGGCTACATCCTACGAATAGTATTAATGTTGATATAAAAAATAATAGTTTCTTCATTTCCTTTTATCTTGTCTCCTTTTATTTTGTTGCTGTTTTAGAACGGCTACTTTACGTTTTTTACCGCTCCTTTTAGTTCTTTTATCTTCTTGGAGTTGTTTCCAAGTTTTCTTGTCCTTCTTGGGTTTAGTTTTCTTTATCGGTGAAAAACCATCATTTCTGGTATACTCATTTTCTAAGTCTTCCCAGACTTCCCAATCTTCAATTTTAATTTTCGTCATATTTCTTTCTCAATGACAACTATAATATACAACAAAAAAATGTAAAAGTCAAGCTTTTTTTATCTTCCATTGTTCTAATTTGTCCAAAAATGATGTTATTGTGTGTGAATTTCCCTGATCGTCTATTATTTTAACAGATTCTACTACATCTGGGGTTTGATCTACTATTCTCTGTAATATCATAAAGCCAACTGACGGATAAAACGTTCCAAAACTCTCGTCTCCCAAAACATTTGTTTCATAAATGGAGTCCTTTTCTGTAACTCCACTCAATAATAAATAGTATTTCATCAGTTTTTACACACTACCAGATCCTTCTCAAATCTCTCTTTTTTGTGGATTGTCAATCTAAATATATCATATTTCATCTGGCCAACCTCTCCACTTTCATCTATAATATCTCCTAGTCTCGTCAAAAACTGAAAATTGTTTTGGTTCAATTTCGTGGCGTCAAATTCAATTGTTATATCATTTATATCTGAATCCTCAACGCCTTCAGTTGGTATGGGTCTTATCTTATTTGTTAAATTGTATAATGTATTAGATTGTTCTTCCTTTTGATATCTTTTTACGTTCTCATAAGAACAGTCTGAATAAAATCTATCACACCAAGGCTCCAATATACTTAAACTTTCTAATCCACAATTTTCAACAACAAATCCTATATCAAATCGTGGAGATACAATCGGGTTCATAAGAGGATCGTGTTGTACATTAGTTCCCCACTTCCTAGCAAAGTTTCTCATATTTTTAGAATTAGACCATTTCCATTCTTCACTATCCTTTCCAACTCCATCTCTAAATCTACTTCCTCGACTTGTTAAATGGTATACAAGTCCAGCCCAAGTCTGAATGAACTTAAATCCAGCCACACTAAATCTATTAAATACATCACTATCTTCTCTTGATTGTGGAGCAAATAGTGGGTCGTGGCCACCAATATCCCAATAGTCTTGTTTCATTACTGCCCAGGGTGCAAATATTCCGTTTGTAATTTTACTACTTTTATTGTAATCTACAAACTTAAGAAATTCTTGTTCTTTAAAATCTTCAGGTTCAAAACCAAAATCCTCTACTATCTTTTCGGGACCCTCTGGATGTAATGGTGGTTCTATTCTTGTTGCACATACTGCAACCTTTTTGTCTAAATATCTATTTACCTCTTCATCTAAACCTGGGGCAGCATACATATCTGCATGAAAGAACATAATTCTATCATTAGTAGAAAAGTCGTCAACCAATAAATCATATAGTATTGTTAAACCCATTCTGTGTGGGCCTGGATTGTGATATATCTTTACATGCTTGTCTTTACTCGCAACTTCCTCCAACCAAGTCCAAGTTCCATCAGATGATGCATCATCAGCCATAATTATTTCGTGTTGATGTAAATTCTTTCTAATAGAGGCATAAGCCCATTTCAAGTATTTTAGATTGTCTCGAGCTGGGATAATAAAACTTATTGGTTTCATAGTTCAACCACCGCAAAAAAGACCCAACAACTATCTAAATCTTCTATTATATCAGTTCCCCATTGTCCGTATGGCAGTTGAACTTCATCTAATCCTACTGCTGAAATATCAGCTCCCTCAAAATTTTTGTAAAGAATTTCAGTAAATTCTTCACTGTTATATTCATATAAATGTGTACCACCTTGATATTGCCATACCGGCATTCTTCGTCTGGGGGTGGTTATAATGACAACCTGAGAGGTAACATACTTTAAACTCTGTAAGTATTCATCCATTCTGTCTGGGGGCAAATGTTCAAATGTTTCTATTGATGTGCAAACTTGGAACTCATTTTCCTTAAAATGACTATCCAACTCAAATATATCACACTCAATAAATCTACAATTTGGAGATAAGAACCTATTGTTTGCTTCCTTTATTCCTTCCTTATCAATATCTATACCAACTACACTTTCTGCTCCAAGTGATAATAAAATCCCAGCACCATATCCCTTACCAGTAGCAGCATCAATTACAGTCTTTCCTTTAGTCCAACGGTTTGCCAAAACATACCTATCTATCATAGTAGATATTGCTGGTTTTGTAAATCTATCTAATTCATCAAGTGGTGTATTATCTGTTGTTTTCAATCTTCCATCTCCTTTTCCAAGCAGTTTCAGTATAGTGTAGTTTAAATCTTCTTTTTGCTGTTACGCTGCATAATTCATAAAAATTGTCGTCTTTTAATTTCTCTGCAATCCAAACTGCTTTTTCCAAATCACCGACTTTTACTGTTGTAAGTGGATGAAGTATTTCTTGTGTATCAAGTCCACGAAAACCAATACAGGGAATACCATGCCAAGCACAATTCATAGCAAATGTTCCAGCAGCGTGTGTTCTCATCATATGAATTCCTACCCTGTACGAATCAAGATGTTTAATCCACTCTTTCCATTTCAAATAAGGTATATAAAGTATATCGTCTATTTGATCTTCTAATTCTTGTTTTCTTCCCATTGAAACACAATATATCTTCATATCCAATTGTCGTGCAACCATATAAGAATCAAACCCACCATACCAACTTACAAAGTTCCCACCTAACAGTACTCCATCTCGATTTTCTTTATTAGACTCAACTCCATCTACAATCATCAAACTCCGCATTACTCTTACATCTTTACAACCCAGCCCCTTATAATAATTCACATCACTTTCATTATGACAATATACCCAATCGGCCTCCATTAAAGTATTATAGTAATGAAACTGTTTATCTATCTGATAATCTTGGAAATACCAGTGTGGGCCTTCCTGCATTACTGCTACTTTATCACAACATTTTCTTATGAATTCCAAGTCCACTCCCGCTGGATTTAACTTCGGAATTAAAACAATACCTAAATCAAAGTGGTCGTCTGGTAATACACTCAAACTACACATTGGTGCATTTAGTGCAATTGCCCAAGCTACTTCTGTACGTGCATTATCGAAGTCTCTTGGATAATGTTGATTACTTCCAGTTTCAGAAAAAAATGCTACTTTCACCAACTAACTTCCCAATCCTTAAATTCAGCAGCTATACAATCTACTTTATAATCTTTCCTACCACCTACTACTTCCATTATCTTATTGATAGCAGTATTTCTAATTCCATTTAATCCATGAGTTAACATAAGATTATCTGACCCCTTTTCACCCTTACGAACCTGTGATTCATTATACCATATATGTGCGTTCATTTGTGCCAAAACAATTATTGCCCTTAAAACTTCACCTGTTAATTTAACATCATTCTCTTTCAAAATCATATCAATATCGTGAACCATATCGTCCATTTCTTTTGCATAATTATCTTTATTCTCAGGTATAAAAACTTCCTTTAACTGATGAATACTTAACCTATCTATTAACTCACCTAAAGTTGGTAGCCATTTTCTCTCTGTCATATTTACTCCCAAATTCCTATAGCGTGTTTGTAAAAATATTCCTTGACCCAATATATAACATAATCAATGTCCTCTTCTGTCATTCTATTATGACAAGGTAAGCTAATCAATTTCAACCACTCGTCATCTGCAACAGGATACTTTCTACGCTGTTTGAGAATTTCATATTTGTGTAGTGGTTTAAAATGAACTGAAGTGTGAATGTTTTTATCAGCTAAATAATCGATTATATCATCTCTTAAATTTTTTGGAAATCTGGCACAATAATACTGTATGGTATCTGAATATTCAGGTGGAGTAAAAAACCCCCCTGGATGTTTACTGGTCGAGGCTGTTAATTGAGATAACTCTGCATTATATCTCTTTTGAATATGTCTCCGTTGTTCTAAATTTTTAGGAAGTTTCTTCATCTGTTCTAAACAAATTGCTGCAATAATATCAATCATATAATATTTGTAACCAAGAATATCAACTTCATAATCCCACGAATATCCAGGTTTTCCACCTAATCCTTTTTGAGATCTACTCCAAGTTGAAGATACACCAAACCACGTCATTTCTCTACACTTATCTGCTAACATTTTATCGTCTGTAGTAATCATTCCACCATCACCACAAGGCATAGTTTTTACTGCTTGAAAAGACCACACTGCTACATTTCCACCCAAACCGGCTCCCTCTGTATAACAACTATGTGCAGCATCCTCTATAATAAATCCACCAAACACTTTTCGTAAACCTTCATAATCACAGGGGATCCCAGCCATATTTACCGCTATAAGAACTTCACTATTAGGTTTTTGCCATTTGAGCACTTCTTCAGGTGTCATACATAAAGTCCTTCTATTTACATCTACTATATTGGAAGTACAATCATTCCACAAAGGTACAATTGCCGTGGCAATAAATGATATAGTTGGATTAATAACATCAACTCCTTTAAATCCCATTGCTTTCATTACCAAATCTTGACCGTGAGAATTACTTGTAACTGCTACTGCATATTTATGTCCAACCATCTCGGCGAACCTCTCTTCAAACTCTTGTACCTTTGGTCCCTTTCCCCACCAACCACTTTCTATAACTTCTTGTAAAGCTTTTAATTCTTCATCACCACCCGAAGGTCCAAGTACTGGCAATGTACTCTCTCTTATTTTCATCCTTCTTCTCCTCGTGCACATTCGTGTATGTACATTGAATTTCTATATTGTTTATCCAACCAAGTTATAGAATTCAAACCAAAAACTTTATTTACTTTGTAAACTGTCAAATTAGGAAACAGATTGCCAAAAACACTTAATCCACCATATCTAGTATTTGTCAAATGTTCAGATCCTCTGTAATAAGCATTTCCGCCCTCATCTACCATCGGTGAAACATAACACTCCTCTCTTGGTTCAAATCCACCAATTGCTTTTACAGTTTCATACTGCAAACTCCAAAAACTTGCTCTCGCCATTTCCACTTTCATTTTCCCTTCAAATAAATGTTTATTTTCATCTTTCACATAATCTATTCCCATTTTGCCATCAAACTCTGGTTTTATGCCATACTCGGTTACATAAAATGGGTCATATGATTCAAATCCTGGATTAAATCCATTGCCGACTAACTTAAAATCTTGATTTAATAAATTAATACAAGCTCCCACGAATTCCCAACTCCTAATCACCAAGTCATCGTGCATAAAAAAACAATAAGTATCATCATCCAAATCTAAATAATCAACTGCCTGTTGGTACGCTCCACATTCCTCTGCTCCGTTGTAAAATTCCTTACAATTAAAATTGTCTTTAATTCTGTCTGGAGGTGTTCTATGACATGACCAAAAAACATCTATCTCTACTCTATCATACGACCCAAGATTCATCCCAATTGGTCTCTGTAATAATTTCAATCCGTCAATTAACGAATCCTGATCCATATGCCATCCACAAATAACAAATTGTATTTTCATCTTTCTATTTCCTTGACCTTATAAAACCGGCCTTGTTTTCCTCCCAGTAGATTTCTATTGTAATCAGATATCTGTTGGACTTTTGCCCACTTTTCGTTTTTCTTTCTCCTATCTCCAATTCCCTCCTTATCATCTTCATCTAATACATACATTCGTTTCTTGGGATGTTTTCTATTATGAACTTTCAATACATTTTTTACTATAAATTGAATAAAGGACTCTCCCATCAATTGCATACAATTAATCATAAATCCTGTATCTTCTCCGTGTGCCCAACAAGCATGTGGAACGTTAGCACCATTGTAGATCAAATCTGAAGATATTATCAATCCACTACCATCAAACTTTGGACTCTGTATTGCCGTCAGTTCAATATTTCCTGTGTATCCATCGTCTTCCAGCTGAGCCCAAGACACGCTTTCAGAATTAATTTCATTCATCTCCTCTTGTGACATAGTATATTTCAAACTCCACCAATTATCAAAATCATTTTCTATAAATGGTTTATCAGTAAAATAAGGATGTTCTAAAACCTTCCAAGATTCATCCCACATTTTACAAACTGAAAAAGTAACCACATATTTGGATATATTATTTTCATCTGCTACTGCTGAAACGTGTTCGAGACATGGAAACATTTCTTTTGGCATTAAACAATCTGATTCTCCCCAAATAACAAAATCATATTCTTCACAATTAAGGTAGTTTAAGTCTCTTCGATAATGCCCGATATTATAAAACTTCTCATCATTTTCATATATTGTATATTTTACATCACATCCAGATTCACCTATATATTCTATTTCCTTCATAAACCTATCAATCAATTCTTCTTTTGTTATTCTTGATTCATCAATTCTCTCGAATAATTGTGATAGATTAAATAACAATTCTACTCTAACATTTTCTTTGTTTTCTACTGACTCTAATGCCTGTTTTATACTTTCAAGAAATTCTCTCAGTATTTCTATCTCATAAAAAACTACATGAGTTCCTATAATATATTTATTTTTAATCTTCATATAATAACCTATATGTTTTTTGCATCCAATCAAAGGTTTTCTCGTAATCATTTTGATTTGGAATGGCATTAAAATGATACATCCATCCAATTTTAGTAAAAGTCAATTCATTATCCAAAATTTCTTTTCTCATCATATCTTGCATATTAAATTCATATGGAAATAACTTCACATCTATATTTTCAAGATATAACATAAAATTCAATGGAGTTTGATCCGTCCCTACAAAAAATGTCTTCTGTAATGTCTGAAAATTTTCTTTATGTGCCTGATATAATTGAACCATTGTTTCAAAAAATTGTCTATGATTAGAATTGACTATCTGAAATCCCCCATTTATGTATTTCCAAAATGGAACAATAGTCCCACCAAAAATATATTTTGAGTAAATCTCTATACTTCGTAAAATCCAATCATAACTCCCTTCACATGGAACTCCACAATATTTTCTTTCTGTCATATCAAAAAAATTAGGACAATCTGGGTGAACAATTGTATCTGCATCTACCATTAAAACTTGGTCATACTCTATTTCATTTTGTTCAAGTATATCAAACAAATAATACCGTTGCCAACATATTCCCATTTCTTCATTTGAAAAAGGTAACTCATCTAACAAAAAAACTTCACAATCTTTATTGGACGCCCAATTCTTCCAACTTTTAACTGAATATTTATATGGTCCACTTCGAGATAGAGAATATCGCCCCTCTTCGTTTAATTTGGCATCTATAATAAAAATAATATTCTTCATCTTAAATTACAAATACATCCTTCCACATCAATAAATTTTGTTCCACCTGCATGTTCTAAATTTTCAGGCAACTCCCCAATGTACTTATCTATTTTAAGTTTGCCCTCAGATTCCTTATCCTTAATAGCTCTCTTTACTTCTCCGGGTGGTAATCCATAATCATCAAATATAAAAATAGGATCTCCAAAGTTACTTAACGAATTCTCAATATCACTAATTACAGATTGATAAACATGATCACAATCAATAAAAACTACTTCAGAATTAGGGAAATCCCACGTTCCACCATAAACATCTTTCTGAGAAAATTCTATGTTATCTCTGCCCGCACAATGTTTTTTAGCCTGTTCCAAATTCCAAGTGTCCCAATCAACTGCATAAACTTTATTGAAAATATAACTTAAAACCCTTGTTGTCATTCCCTGTGAGCATCCAAGTTCTAATACAGACATTTCTTTGTATTTTTCATCACTGAACGTATTTAACAAATCATATTTGAACTTTCTACTTGTTGTATATTTAGCTGTATCTTTATGTTTGACTTCATCTAATATCTTTGTAAATTCAATATTACTTTCTTTATAATAATCCTTTGTAGCATTCCAAGTATTCATCATTATATTTGTTCTTTGGTCTTTTGGTATCCCATTAAAAAACCATATATAACCATACTTTATAAAAAATGGAGTAGGATCTTCTTTTAATTGCCAATTGCTTCCTAAAAGGTCTTTTCTATGAAGATGAGTTAATTTAAATGGTAGAGGCAAATTTGTTTTTACATCTATATTCTTCATCTGTAACCAATAGTTTAATGGAGTTTGTTCAGTTCCTTTCATAACTATTTTGTCTTGCATTTCCATTAAGGGCTCTCTGTTATCATAATATAATTGTTTAAACGAGTTGATAAAATCTTTGTGGCTTTCATTGAAAATAATACACCCTGAATTTATATATTTACTTATATCCAACTCATAATCAAAAAAGTCCTTATACCCCATAACACTGTCATAAATCCATTTCAAATTGTCCATATCTCTCCACCCAACAAATTTTCGTTCTGTTAGTTTAAAGAAATTTGGAGTATCCCACCTAATCATAGAAGAACTGTCCATTAATGCAATCTGGTCATACTCTATTCCTCTTCGTTCTAACTCATCAAACACAAAAATAGACTTTTGCCAATTCACCCTGAACTTATGTAAATCCTTTTCGATTGGTTCTTCAAATGGAACAAATAAAACATCATTTCTATTACACCAAGCTTCCCACGAATTTCTTGAATACTTAAAGTAGTCATATCCACCATATTTATCATCGTGTTCTGGGTTTATAACCGCAGGCCACCAAACTACATTCTTTTTACTCATCTCCTAATATCCCTTTAAGTTTATCAGTATTCATAGAAGTGTCGGGTGGTAAATTAACATCTTTTATGTCTTTTAAATAAATCCTCTCAACTTCAGGATTATATTTCTTAGCAAAATCATAAACAGACAATGGTTCTCCACCTAAATTAACTATCCCTTTCTCATCCAAAAGTCTTAAAGTTATTTTGGCGGCTTCATCATCAAATATATGACTTCTCTTAAAATCTACTAATGCCTTTTCGTGAGAAAATGGTCTATTGTTCATAGCAACTCTTATAATCAAAGAATTATCATACATCCTAACTGCACACTCACCACCTAATTTAGACCACCCATAATTATTAAACGGCCTCACAGGAGAATTCTCATCGTAATTACCTTCCTCTCCTGAATAAACATAATCCGTTGAAATGTAAATCAATTTTACTTTATACTGAATACATGCTAAGACTACATTAGAAGTTCCCAATATATTAATTCTTATACTTTTTTGTGGAATATGTTCGTGAACCATTAATGGTTTTGTGAGTGCACCCGCATGAATAAAATAATCAGGTTTAAATTCTCTTATTTTCTCTTGAACATTTCTAAAATTTGAAACATCCATTTCATATTCAGTAGGATCATAAATTTCAAAATCTTTATTGTAATTTACTAACTGTGTGGCAAACCTGCCAGTTCCTCCTGAAAGTAAAACCCCTTTCTTCATTTGTTTTCTCTTTCCCACACTTCCCCAAAATTTCCAACTTCAACTCTCACTTCATCTTCTGGATCATATTTTTCTGTTACATAATACATTAAAATAGTTCCTGGTTCTAATGCCTTATATCCGTGCCAAACTCCTGGTGGTATTTCTAACACTCGGAAATTTTTATCTGATAGATATTCAAATTTCACATTAACTTCATTTGAATTTCCCTCCGGAACAGTATAACCCAATCCAACTTTCATTGACCCCTTCAAACACACCCAATAATCAGTTTGTTTAAAATGTCTATGCCAAGCAACTATATGTTCAGTAGAGTTTATAAAGGAAACATTAACTTGACCTGGTAAAATTTCAAATACATCAATTAATCTTTGAGCTCTGTCATCTTCATTATAAAACATATTTATTCCTCCAATATTTTATCATTTCATCCAACATACTTTCAAAGGTATAAGTTTTTTCCCAACCCAAAGTAGTTTTCAATTTACTACTGTCACCTTTCAAAACATTCAACTCTTCTGGCCTGTAATATTTCATATCGTGCCCAACATAATCATTGTAATTCATATTAAGTCTCGAAAAAACATACTCACACAAATCTCTAACTGTATGAGAAACTCCAGTTGCACAAACAAAATCATCTGGAGTATCGTGTTGTAAAATCATCCACATTGCTTTTACATAATCTTTTGCATGACCCCAATCTCGTGCGGCATCTAAATTTCCGAGTTTCAATTCTTCCTTCATTCCCCTTGCTATTTCTACTGCTGTTTTAACAACTTTATTAGTTACAAAGTTAGTCCCTCGTCTTGGACTTTCGTGATTAAACAAAATTCCATTTGATACGAATAGATTATAAGATGAACGATAATTCCTAACTATATTATATCCATAAACCTTTGCACATCCATACGGACTTGTCGGAATCATCGGTGTGGTTTCTCTCTGAAATCCATCATCATCAATAGAATTTCCAAACATTTCTGATGAACTTGCCTGATACATCTTTGCCTTAGGACAGGTAAGTTTTATTGCCTCTAATAAATTTAATGTTCCAACTGCAACTGTTTGTAAAGTATAAATTGGTTGGTCAAAACTAATCCTAACATGAGATTGTGCTGCCAAATTGTAAATCTCATCAGGTTCACATTTTTGTAAAACTCCAACAAGTGAGGCCATATCCAACATATCTGCATAAAATAAATTATCTTTTATTACCCAATATATATCATCCAATCTAGCAGTCTGATTTTCTGCTACTGAATTTCGTTTCAAAATACCATATACTATATAACCCCTTTCAAGTAATAATTCAGCAAGATAACTACCATCTTGACCATTAATACCTGTTATCAATGCACTCTTACTCAAACTCGGGCACTCCGATAATTTTCAGTAAACCATTCTACTGTTTCTTGTAATCCAACTTCTATTGGAGTAAACTTAAAATCTGGAAGATAAGACATTAACTTTGAATTATCACTTGGTTTTCTAAATTGTCCATCTGGCTTGTCTGTATCAAAAATAACCTTACCTTTAAAACCTACGTATTCTACTATCAAATCTACAACTTCCTTAATTGAAATTTCTTCTGATGTTGAAAATATAATTGGTTCTTCTTCATCATAATTTTTTAACGCCCACTCTGTTAGTAACGCCACATCTTTAGCATATATAAATTCTCGTAGTGGGTTTCCAGTCCCCCACACTACAAAATCCTCATTATCTATTTTAGCAAGATAACATTTATGAATTAATGAAGGTAAAACGTGTCCATTTTCAAAATCAAAATTATCATGTTTACCATAAATATTAGTTGGAATTACAGAAACGTAATTTATTTCTTCATACTGTTCTCTGTACGCTCTTATTTGAACATCCACCATTCTCTTGGCATATGCATACGCATAATTTGAAGAGTGTGGTTCGCCTAAATGTATTTTCTTTTCTGTTAATGGATATTCAACTTCATCTGGAAACACACAAGTAGATAAAAAAGCAACCAACTTTTCAACTCCACTCACTCTGCTCGCTTCAATAACATTTGTATTAATCATTATATTATCATAAAAGAACTCACCTTTATAATTCATATTTCCACCAACTCCACCTACCTTTGCAGCACAATGAATTACATAACTTGGTTTCAAATGCAAAAAAGTGCTTAAAGTTTCATCCCAATTCCTTAAATCACAATCTGAACTACTAAGTTTTGTGGTGATATTATCTGTTTGAATTGCAGAACCGACTAATCCAGTTCCACCTGTAACCAAT
>CALBXV010000292.1 GCA_937890045.1 uncultured archaeon | reverse complement strand
TACCTGATCCTTTTTTGGCCAGTTGACTAAGAGCGGCTTCTTCGTGAACTTCTATTGCTCTTTGTATTGCTGGTCCTCCAGACATAGAATTTAATATAGGATTCTTTCTAGCTTCTCTGAATAAGTTAGAAAGAGATTCAGTAAAAGCTTCTTTAAATCCTATAGTAGTTCCTCTTTTTATCCATTGATTTTGAGAACTTACTAGTCCTAGTATAGTTGGAAGAGCTAAGAATGCAGAAAGACTTTTAGCTTTACGACTAGAATCTTTATGTTCTGGTGCAAAGAGAGGATTATCTTGTATATCTTTAATTTTTGCCATAATAGTCGTTTATAATAGTTCTTGCTGATGTTCTACTTACATTTAATGTAATATCTGTTTCATTAGAAAGTAAAGGAGAGGTACTAATAGTTACATTTGCTCCACTATATCCCATTCTACCTAATACTTTTTGAATAGCATCTCTTATTTCTGGAGCAGACATTTCTTTAAGTGTATTAGCTTGTCCTGTTGCATTTATATTTAGAGGTTGTACATCAAAATGACTACTTCTAATTCTATTAATTTGTTCTCTCCAGCCTAAACCAAAGTCATGAGCATTCATTCCATGATCTTGAACAGTAACCATTTGTATATCTTCTTGATCTATAGTAGGATCCATTACTGGATTTAAGGCAGATGGACGATTTTTAGTTGTAAAGTAGCTATCTAAACTCGGAAGATTTATATCTTCTCCTCGTCCCCACATCATTTTTAACATATCTCCTAATTGAGAATCTACTTTTCGTAGTACTCTGTCTTGTTCTTCATTAGTCGTAGTCTCCACTAAAGCAGACCAGAAGGGTCTGTCCCATGAAGGTAAGGCAGAATAGCCTTGATAAAAAGAAGTATTATATAGCCTGGCTGTTCTCTCGTCACTTCCTTCCCAGGGTGATCCAAATCCTCTATCAGATCCAATACCATAATAAGCAGGATTTTGTGTTTTTTTGAGTGCAGAAGATTGAGCACTAGAGTTTATTTGTTCGCTATTCATCTGCATTTGATTTAGCCATCCAAACTGAGTTTTTTGCATTTGTTTACGATATTGATTATCTTGAGTTGCTCTATACATTTGAAGAGCTCGAGTATACTCTAGTTTGTCAAAGTACTCTTGCATCTCTACTTTTTCTTCAAAACTTTTAGGTCTATGTTCTGAACCTGTCATAGTTCTATGTAGTCCATGAGCGCTTCCATATAGTGCTCCTAAAGCTGTGCCTGCTACTGCTCCTGGCAATCCTCCTAAAATAGCTCCTCCAGTACCAAAACTAATTGCCCCTTGTAAAGGATCATGCGCAGAAATAAGACCTCTTCCCCATGGTTTAATAAAGCTTTCTACAGGAGTAACCCAGCTTGCAAAGTCTCCTCTAATCATCATATTTTCATACTGTTCTAATGGGGAATAGGATCCAATTAACTTTGTATGAATAGGGCTTCTTAGATGAGTAGCATATTCCCACGCAGATCCTGCTGCTCTTTCAACTAAATTATACTGATCTGCTGGTTGTATATAAGGATTTAGAGAAAGATCCTCAGGATATTCATTACTGGGATTTAGAAAAGTGGATAATTCGAAACGTCTAGGATACATCTCGTACTTTCTAAGCATAGTTTTATGCTGTTGTTGTAAAGTACTAAATTCTTCTTCCTCAGCAGAAGTTAAATAACCTCCTTGGACTTGTTCTTCTAATAACTGAGTAGTTTCTCTATATTCTGGAGAATATGGAGAAGCATTCATAAGAACACGTAAACGATCAATATAAGAATATCCTTCTTGAGCATATCCATATCCTTGTTCTAAATAGTTTTGTGCTAGTCTTCTAGCTTCTGCTAAATTAGATTTAGTTCTGTTCCATAATTCTGGATCAAATCTTGTTGTAAATTCTTTAGTTTGTGTGGGATCATCTCTAGACACATATAAAAATCTACCTTGACTTACTCCCATAGCTGCCATATAACTATTTAACTGTACTCTATGTTTCCACTTAGGTTGAGTTAGTTGAGTAAAACCTTTTGCATTTATTGTTTTAATTTCGAGAGGAAGTTCTTGTTGTGTTCTAGGATCTTTATACATTACATCAACAAAAGATCGTATATTTTCTGAAGGATCAGAGATTAGAGCTTCTACTCTAGTAGCCATACCCGCACTCATTAGCTGGTTTTGTACCATGCTATGAAGAGCTGTACCTGCTTCTAGTACTTCCTCGTCCTGAAGGGTTAGATGACCTAAACCTAACATATTCATAGCTTGATCATATGGATTATATCCTAATCGGGACATACCAGTTGGGAAAGCAAGCTCAGGATTAAAGAAACTTTCATATGCTTCTCCAGGTAGGAGTAATTCACCGTGAGCTATTTTACTATTATGTACTGTTGCACCGGGAAGAGTATAAGTTCCAGCTTCACCCATATCAATTGTATAAACTAGGCCAGAATAATATTCAGTTTCTATTGATGCAATTTCTAATTGTGCTAATGGCCCATGTTTTACTGTTTGAAAAGCCATATCAAAAGTAGTATTAAACTCTGTTTTAGACTTTATTTCACTAAAACCAAATTCGTATGATAGCTCGGCCGCATCAATACCATTAATAGTTATGGTTGTTTTTTCTAATCTAGAAGATATTCTATGTTGTAATAGAGCACTCCAGACTGTATAAGCCGAGTCGGTATTGTGAAATCTTAGGACAATCTCTTCAGAGGTAGTCTCTGAAGATACAATAAATGCTTTAATATAATTTAAAAAGACTGGAAGATCAGCTGTAATTAGATGTGGAGGAATACCTGTATATTGTAAATACTTTATAGTTTCCACTAGTTTAGAACTTTTATCTGAATATGCAGCTATCTCTTGTTGTATATCTTTTGGAGTTTCTTCTCTAAGTTTTAATATATTTTCAGTGGAAGAAGTCCATCTAGTCATTAATCCCAGTGTATAACTATTAGTACTACTAAGTTCTGTAACTTGTTCGTTTATTTCTATTTTATTAGGAAAATCTATAGAAAATAATGGATAAGAGGTTCTATCGGTACTTTCTATATCTTTTGCAAATTTCCAGTCTCCGTCTATGTAAAAAGGGTGTCCACCTGTTGTTTTTAAAGGAAAGTCTTCTAGACCTTTAACTTTAATAATATATATTTCTTCATTAACTAAACGAGTACTAATTTTATTTACTGGATAGTATTGACCATTAAGAGTCTTTAATAACATATTCTCTTCGACTTTAGCTGCTTTTACTAAGCCCTCGCTTGTTTCTACTAAAGTATCTGGGTGTAGACAATAGGGATCTCCTGTTTGAAAAGTCTCAGGCATCCATCCAGGCATATCATTTCTAAGTGGATTAAACTTTTCATAACTAGTTCTAGGACGGGGAATGGCACGTCTAAGTAACTCTGTTGATCCAACAAGATCTCCTATGTTTGCATCCCAATAAGAGCGTGTTAGAGAATCCATAGCATTTGCGCTCTCAGCTATTGGAATATGAGTATAAGGTTCGTCTCCTTTCCACAGCATAGCTGATGTTATAAAACCTGGTAAACCAAGAGGCTCAATCCATCCTTTATATATTTGTTCTCCTATTAAAGGTTTTAGACTATGAGGAGACATAATTGCTGAAGTATTTCCAGCATTTCCTGGAAGAGTATTTTGAGTATTATATGCTCCTAAAAAACCCCCATATTGTGGACCATAAGTTGCTAAAGACTCTCCTCTCCAGTTTGTAGAAGTTCCTTTCATATATTCTCGTTTAGCCCTATCTTTTTGCATAGGAGCTACTTGGCCTAGAGGATGTACAAAATTATAAAGTTGTCCAGCAGTTGCTCCAAGTATAGGTCCCATCACAGGTACTTCAGAAAAAGGAGTTGAAGGAACAGGATAAGGTCGATCAGTCATATGTTTATATTCTAAATAATGAGGATCTATCAAGTCCATTAAAGAAAAATCAACTAAAGGTACATCTTTTGCTAAGAATTGTTCAAGCTTTGATCCATATAAAGTTGGACTTGCTTTATATTGAGATTTTAGTCTAGGATACCATCCTGGTTCATAGCGTTCAACCCTTCCTCCGGCAATAGGAGTAATACCTAAAGTCCATCCCCTGCCTTTACGAACAGGTAACATGCGTTGACCCTCATATACATCTTGTATTTCTCCAAAACTTAAGGTGGGATCAGTTACAAAAAAATTAGCACCAGGGATTGCTGCCATAAAACTTAGAGGACCTTCTTCTAATTGTGGTTGTAGATAGGCATTAGCTAATCCCCCAACAACAGCTCCTTTGATACCGCCCATTGCAAAACCCATAGCAGCCCCAGGAGCAACTTTAGTAAAACCAGGCATCATTCCTTCTAAATGTTTAGATAAATTATCTACTCCCATTTTGTCGTAGGCCCATCCTGCGGCAAGTCTAGTTTTAACTGCCTGATCAGCTAAACCTACAGTTAATCCTTCATCAAACATTGTCCAATCAAACAGACTTGAAGTATCCACAAAAGTATCTAAGGCACTCCATCCAAAAGAAGCTCCAGCAAAGGCAGCAGCTCTCTTTCCCCATAATTTTGCCGCCTCTCCACCTGTATTATATTTAGAGGGATCCCATCCTAATCCTGTAAAACTTATTAGTTTATTTACGGTTGCTCCGGCCCAACCAAAAGATAAACCTATTTGTGATTTTAATTCTCCTGGATAAAGAACAAAGGGATTGGTATTTCTAACAGATGCAACTGTACGAGTTAGATCATCAACATTAAACATGACATTTCTATTCCAAGTAGTATCAAAATGACCAAGCTGGCTAGTAAATTCATCTATTACCTTTCCAGATCCAGGTATTATAGAATCTTTATTTATTAACTCTTTTCTAACAGTAGCTATAAAGTTTAGATTTGGATCTAATAATTTGTCCCATTCTCGTTTTATATGTCTACTTCCTAATGCTGCAATAGCATCCTCATCTAGTATCTCTCTTGTGGTTGATTTACCAAGTTGGTATCGAAGCTTATCGTAAAACATTCCAAATTCTACTTTAGCTATATCTTTAGGCGAGACTTTAGCTTTAGATTGCTGTGCTGTTAATCTGTTAGTTAATATTGTAAAGATATCTTTTTCTGCTGTTTTAAAACCTTGTTCTCCAGATTCGTATATAGCATATTCATAAAGATATCTTTTTATTTTTTGTATAGGCTCTTCTCCATAGCCGAAACCTCCTCTTCCTTCTATTCCTCTATTGCCAACTTTCATAGCTTTAATAATATTTCTTACTGCTTTACCGTCTCCAAATACAGAAACAGGTAGCTCTTCTCCCCGTATCATTAGCTGGGATGCAATATCTAGGATAGCGTCAGTGTCTCCTACTACTTTATTGCCGCTGGCACTCTCTATTAGCTTTTGTTTATTTAGAAAATCTATTACATCAATCATATATTCATCTCTAGATAGAGTATCATCAAAACTTGTTTTTGATACTTTAGAGCCAAGAGATTTTACTCTAGCGAATAAATGTAGAGCAGCTTCTTTTTCTTCTACTGGTAGATCTGTGTATTTTGTTTTTCTTCCCATAAATTCAGCCAGTTGCTGCATAGTTTTATTTGCTCTGTGAAAGCTATGTGGAACTTTAGTTTCAGGACTTAAGAGTTTATTAACAGAATCTGGTAAAAACATTCTAAGTCTTGAGAATGCACTAGGAGATTCTCCTGCATTATCAAATAGACTGAGATGCTTTTGCATCCAACCTATTAAAGGATTTGTACTATATTGTCCCCTATCTCCT
>CALBXV010000291.1 GCA_937890045.1 uncultured archaeon | reverse complement strand
AGACGGCATTGTGAAGGTACAGTTTCCTGTCATTGTGAACGTCTGCACGTTACCGTTAGTTTCATCGAGAGTTACAGCGGTACTTGAATCGCCTCCAGCATAAACAGTTTCAGCATAATCCTTAACAACTGGTCTTTGCACAACGTAATCCACATGATTTATAATACCAGATGCATCAGCAGTTACTGTCTTAGACGCTTCAACTGTACCCGCTGTTGTTACATCGTTATAGTTCAATTCGGCAGTTGTGCCTGTATACCCATCAATTAAATTTAACTCAGTTGCAGTTGCTGTAACTAATGTGCCGCCAAGCTTCAACCCATTTGTACCATCATGAGAAGCAACATCAAAGTCAAACGCTCCATCTTCAATCGTAACATCTCCATTAGCGTCTGCCGTTAATACTTTAGACTCTTCTGATTGACCAAGAGTAGTAATATCAAGATAGTTTAATTCAGTGGTAGTAGCCGTACACCCATCCAACAGATTCAGCTCTGCACCATCTGCCGTAACAGCGGTCGTTCCAGAAAGACCACTAAATTGCGCTTGAAGTACAGACTTTATTAAACGAATATGATCATCGCCTTGTGAGATAGCGTCAGTGGCAGTAGGATTAGTAGCGACTAATTGGCTAATATATGTTGCAGATTCTAGTCCCATGATAATCCCCTATGCTAATTCAAATATGCCACTGGAACTTGGAGTAACAGTAAGCGTATTATCTTCTGCTAATGTAAACTGAGATGTAGTCAGTTTAGAAAAGCATACTAATTTGCCACCTGACTGATAAACAACCGCATATTTAATATTAGCAATTGTTCCACCAGTAGCAGTCCATACAACAGCAGTCGAGTCAAAACGATACTTATCAGTTGCAACAGAAGCCCAAGTTCTGGATGTTACAGATGCGCCGCCAGTAGTATAGCCATTACCGCTAGCTACTTCATTCGCAAGAGATGCCTGTGTCGACAAAGTTTTTGTGTTAATATTAGCACTAGCTGCACTTGTATGCAGTGCCATATAGAACCCAACACTTGTACCGTCTAAATCAAACTGGCCGTTGCCTATGTATTCCCTAAAGGAATTGTAAAAACTCCAAGCAGTAGCCGCCATTTTATACTACCTCCTCTTTAATTTTCAATGAATTTGGATTCTTAATTATATGTGAAATTAGGCCATCCCCATGCACAGCCAAATCGTAATGTTCGCCAGTTTTAGATACCATATCAACGAACTCTTTTGCTTGATGATAATGAGCCGCAGTGCATATAAACTCTTTTCCAGACACAACAACATCTAAAATTTCTTCATCATCATTCTCTGGTTGTTCATAAGCGTGATGATCTCCCGTAATACAACTATCGAAACCATACATTTCAAACTTATGAAACCCCAGCATTCTTAACATATGAACGGCTCTTAATGCAATTGTAGCGCCGCCCATTACAGGGTAATAATCATCCCCGTAAACTTCCTTTAAGAGATCAAAATTTTCATCTCCAGCGCAATGCCATATCCATACTTTATTATCCTTAAGATTTTCAAATACAGACGGGTGACACTGAGACGAAATAAAATATTTACAATCCTCAACTAATGGATATACAAATCTGTTGTTAAACTCCCTGCTATCCAGCATTACCATTCCTGAAGGAGTAAGACCATTATCCATACAATATTTATGAGAACCATTAACCGTAATTACAGGCATTCCGTTTTGTCGTTTTTCTAATAGATCGGGAAAAGTATCCTTTAATGTAGGGCCACCAAGCGCAATGCCTATAGTTTTTTCCCACTGAGTTTCATACGGCTTTACTTGTGGCAACCCTCTTTTTATATTTATTCTTATGTTGTCTCTTATTTTATCTTTATCTTCATTAACGCCACAAATTATTTCTGGTATAGGGCGTAATTTTTTTACTTCTATAGCTGGTGGTTCTGAATTAACCCCCATTTGTAGTGCCTGCATTTAACTAGCCTCTCTGTTTGTCTACAATTACAATACTCACGCTGCTGTAAATACCATTCTTACCTCAAGACCTAAAGTGTTAGTAGCTACCGCATCTACATCTATCCTGAGAACGTCTCCTGTAGAAACATTATTATTTCCACTAATCACAGGAGGGGTAGCAGCGGTGCTAGAATCTTTTTCATTAAGGTCAATAGTTATGGGAGTAGACAATATATCCTGTGCATCAGTTAAATTATGTATTTGGACATTTGTTATACTCCCACCAGTTCCTACAGTATAAACATGAGCGTTAGCAGAAAGCAAGTTTTTTCCATCAAGAGTAGATGGTATAGTAACATGGGTTGCCCCATTACCAACAGTAGGCCCTATGCCATCAGCAACACACTTTACTATTAAAGTTCTATTCTCAAACTGCTGTATATCTTTAGGGTATATAGCTCTAGAGACACCAACAGAAGTATCATAAAACATTAGCTTATCTGTTGTAGAGCTAATAGTATCTACTGTTCCAAGATTTGGAACAACTTCTTGTTTATTATTATTTAGATTGTTGAAATTAGCATCCGCTTCGCTGAAAGTAAGCGGACTTCCTTTGTCTTCTCTTAATACAATTGTTGCCATTATTCTCCGCTCACGTATCCTGTGGTTACATAGTAATTTTGAAAATAAGGCATCACCCCGTATGGGAAAGTTCTAGGGCTTTTCTCATAGAACGCCCTTGCATTGGTCATTCTATAGGCTACTCTCCTAGGAGAATTATTTTTTCTACCTCCGATGGTGAATTTTCTAGCCATGAATAACCCCTAATCTCATCTTAATGCCTCACTCTTTCCCACGTTTTTTAAACTGAATTGGGCCAGGCATTAACCATGAAAAAACCATGGGAACTATTACTATCAATATCAAAGCCCAACCACCCATTTCTATTAAGGAACCCAACAGACTCCAAAAATTATCAGGACTGCACATCGTTTTCCCTCCTATTTCTGTCAGGAATTGGGTGTACACCATCTCTGTCGTTACATCCCCC
>CALBXV010000290.1 GCA_937890045.1 uncultured archaeon | reverse complement strand
TTTTGGTATACTTCCTTTGAACTTGCAGGATTTATAAATACAACATCTATCATGTCGGATTATCTATGAAACTGAGCAACTATTGAATGTAACCTTATCGGTATCACCTCTATCATTTTTCAGAAACCTCCCTATAAAATTTTTCTATCATACTTTCTACAGTCATATCAGGATTACCATTTACAACATACTGATTATAAACAACATTTTCCATCGATTCAATATACAACTCATGTAATTCATCTTCATCTTTATTCATTAAAATATCTATCTCTGATAAAATCTTAGCAAACCTTTCATCATCATTCTGTATTGTATCGTAAGACTCATCAACAAACTTAGGAAAGGTCTTAAATCCCATATCTCGTATGTCACTTAAAATTCCAGGATAACCTACAACAATTATTGGTTGATGAATGATACTCACAAGTGATTTTTCTGATACTGCGGCATTTTTCACACGAACTTTACCATCATTACTTGGAAATATAATTTCATTTACAATACCAAAATATGTATCATTATAAAATTCAAAAGGTATCTTTGATATAAATGACCCCTTACCTTGTAATCCATCCGTATCACTGCCTGGTACCCACACCTCTCCATTAGGACCCCCTTCACTTCCATACATATCTAATTTGGGCGGATTCGAAAAATAGTCTCTATTAAAACTATACTTTTTTGAATATGAAGTCTCTGCTACCTCATATGTCCATCTAATTCGTTCCAATGTACTTCCAAAATCGTAAGTACCCCATTTCTTAATGGTATCAGGAGTTTGCCAACCAGAGGCTCCAAAATATGGACCACACAAAGATACTAATCCTTGTTTATCATATCCTTTCCTATGTAAATAATCTAACATATATAATCTATAAGGTTTACACGTTCCATTCAAACACAGAAATTTATATGGTTTTTTATTATTTTTCAATTCATCTATGTGCGGCCGGTCAAAATATAACTTACTAAATGGAATTCTAGGATATAAACCACATTGAATATCATACAGTAAAAAATACAAAGATGAATTCAGTATAACATGGTTATTATATTTACTCTCATCTAAAAACTTTCCTGTTGTAACAACAATAGAATTCTCTTTCGTTATTCCAAATTTTTCAGTGCATTTATAAATTAGTTCATATTCCTTATCAGAGATATGTTCAGCAAATGTATCTAGTATAAACTTATCAGATACGTCTTTTATTTTATATATCTTTGAAGAGTGTCGTCCTCTTCCTTCAGGCCCACTGCCATGGTCATAAAGCAATCCCCTAAGTTCATCATCTATTAATGACCAGGGAATTTGATATACTAATTTTTTATTTAATTTCTCTGGAAATTCAGCAAAAGTAAGGGATTTCCTAAGCCAATGATTACTATTTGAAACTGAATTAGTTAAATATTCATGGTTGAACCATGGATCCTGAATTCCGTTTTTCCGTTTTTCCGTTTCAGCCATTTCTAAATATTTCTCCTTATTTTTTTATAAATACCCTTCATCAGAATTAGAAGTATGAAACTGAGAAACTATTGAATGCTGTCTTAGTTGTTTTCTTATTATATCAGTTGTAGCACCATATGAAAAATCATCTATAAAAATTTGATCTGGAGAAAGATCTCCACTTCTTATAATATCTAATAACATTATTCTTTGTGGTCTTGTCAATGGATTATGACCACTTATATTCAATTCCATTTTACCCCTTAATCGTGCAGGTCTTTCTGGTGTCCTCTCGTATCTACAATCTACGATATGTACTCTAACTAACCCAGTTTTCTCCATAATAACTCCCATTAAATCAAGATTTTTATCATCATATTGACCATATTCTTTCATACACATTTTCATAAGTATCTTATCAGTAATTTCACGTAGTGGAACTGGACTATTATATACCTCTGTAAGTGTTCTCAACTCCATTTTAGGCTTATAATGAAATTTATCCTTAACAATTGGTGTAGTTGTCAAAAAATAAGATGTTAAAAAATCTTCATATTCTACTGGTTTACTCTGAATATACTTGACAATAGTCCAGAGAACAACTTCTAAATGTGGAAACTCTCCCCTCTCCGCACTATGGCCCCAACCAAGTGGTGAATAATTTGTTATAACCGTACCATCAGAAGTTATAAAATTCAAATGTCGTTCACCACCATCATAATTCTGTACCCAAGATGGGTCAAATTTATCACGAGCAAACCACTCTTTCATTATACCTTCTACTTCTTTAAAATCTATTTCGAAGTTCATATATCACTCCTTCATCAATTAAATTTTATCAACAATATTATCAACCTTTAATAAAATATCAAGACTAAACTTTTCACAATCTATATCTTTCATTATATTTTGATTATGTACAACATTTGGTATACTTAACTTATATCTTTTCATTAATTCTACGTCTGATAAATTACAAACTCTTTCTAATTCATCCATTACAAAGATAAATCTATCATAATCATCTTCTATTTCATCATAACTTTCATCAAACATATCAGGAAATGATCTAAACCCCCAAGTTTCTCTTAAATATTTCCATACTCCACAACTACCCAAAAGTAATGTAGGTTGAGTTATCATTGCAAAATATATTTTCTCTGTTAAAACTAAATTTGGAAAAAAATCTTTAATAATTGGTTCATCATATTCTTCCTTTATGTACTCCGTATTAACTGAACCTCCATTATCGCTTTCAATACAAAAATAAAAATAAGAATCATTTATTAATTTTGTTGATCTTATACGTTTATCCATTAAACCATGACCAAATGTTGTACTATCTTGGGGGAAACCGACCAAGGGATAAGGTTGTTGTTCTTCTTCAGTATAATAATCTAAATTTACATACATTTTTGGATTGCTCTTTTCAACTTCTATAAATCCATCAATATATTCTTCAGAAAAATCAAGTATCAATGGTAATCTATCCCAATCTTCTATATTTGCATCATATGAATATTCCTTCCATTTACCATAACTTCTATTTTTTATAATTTCCAACCAAGAACCCCATTCAATGCCTTTGTCTGGATATTGGTGTTTACCTATTAATGGTGCACTAACATATCCTTTATCTACTAATTTTCTACGAAACATTTCATTTAAAATAAATACCCGATGTTGATGCATAGACCCAACCATACAAAAAAACTTTTTTGATTTTTTACCTAACATATTCTTTTTAATATATTTATCACTATATGGGAAACTCTTATTTCTTAAAACCATATTATTATTGGATTGTTTAGCAAGTAACCAAATATGATCAACTGGAATAACAAAATCTAAATGGGACATACCTAAATTCAAATCAAGTAAAAGTATTTCTTCTTTTTCTATTCCTATTTTTCTCAAATTATCCAATAGTTGATTTAGTTGCCAATAAGATAAAAATTCACTTTTATGGTCTATAACTATAGGTTTATATTCTCCAATAGGATATCCATCTGTATTCTTATGAAGTCGAAGAGTACCACTCGTTACCCTATCATTCTCATAACCACCTTCATTTTTTAAAAGTTCCTTTAATTTTTTAATTCTACTATCACTCATTTAAAATTCCTTAATATATCATACAAATATTGTCTACTATCAATATTCAATAATACATTTTGATTATGTATTATTTTTGGTAATACTTCTACATATTTTTCATGTAACTCATCAATACTAAATTGACATAATTTTTTTATTTGTTTAATTACACTAACCCACCTCATTAAATCATGCTTAATTTCATCATAAGATTCATCAAAAAATTCTGGAAATGTTTCAAATCCTTGATCTCTCAAATACCTCAAAGAGAACGCGGGTCCAAGTATAATAACTGGATGAAAAATTAATGCACGATATGTTTTCTCTGTAGGTTTAAGGAATGAACATACATAACTCTCATCCGTTTCTTCTTTATATGCATGTTGTTCATAAGTTTCTACAGGACTTTCTGCAACAATAGAAAAATAAGAATTAAAATAATTTATTTCTCCAGCTAAATTTTCAACAACGGATGAAAATGGTAGTCCATTTTTAAATCTTTTTAATTGTTCTTCACATTGTTTTCCTGCAATCCACTGTTGACAAGTCCTTTTTTCTTTTAAATTAGGTAATTTTAATAAATCATCTTGAGTCTGTATATCATATTTTTTTATAATATCAAAATCAACACCAACTCCATTATATTTATTATGTGTAATATGAATTAATCCATTTCCACCACTATCATCATATCCATTATCATCTAAAAAAGGATATGGACCTTTATCTAATATTAATGGTAAATGTTTATGAAAATCATTAATAATAAAATTCTCAACATTTTTATCAAATTTTAACCCACCATCGTTATCAATTCTATTAGATTCCCTCCAATCACTTACTAAATTAGAAACTCTATAATAATTCTGTGCCTCACTTCCAACATTACCTTTACTATCTACCGAATCCGTATGAACACAAAAAGAAACTAAACCCTGTTCATGTAACTTATTATATACCAAATAAGAAACCAAAAGTGTTCTATTACTATGTGGTGTTCCATTAAAAGATAAAAATTTAAAATCCCTTTTAGTAGAAATTATTTTTTTTACTTGTTCATCACTAAATGGTAAATATGGTTTATATGCAATATTAAATACATAAGGAAATCTCCACTTTTGAATATCAAATCCAATTACATTTTCAAATGGATAGTCTGTTGGTGGGTTTTTTAACATTTTCATATTAACATTACCAGATATGAAAAATATATTTTTTAAATTAATATCACGTTCTCTAAAAAAATCAAAAATTTTAATTATATCAAGTAAATCAAAATGTTCTTCTTTTTCATCAAAAACTAATCTTATAAAATTATTATTAATCAGGGGTTTTAATTTTTCAATGTCATTTTCTACCTTTTTTTTATCTTCTCCTGATAATTTCCGTGCCCATATACACCCTGCTAAAGCACCAATATATCTCATAAAATCATTCACCAAAAATAAATTAATTTTATTATTTATTTTTGTATCTTCCAAAGAAACCCAATTTTCATTTTTTAATAATTTTAAATCCTTTATAGATGATATTCGAACAGCTTGTTCTGTGAGTCCACTATCTGCAGTCTGAAGTACCTCTAATTCATTTATAACTTCTGAGCTTGATATAAATCGAAATTTATCTATCTTATTTATTAAACTATCCATTAGATATATTTCCTATAAAATTATTTATCTTTTGACTAAACCCATCTTTTAATTTTAACTTATTAAATACTTTAAAATTATGTTCAAGTATTGGTCTCAATTCAGAATACCATTCATGAAGTTCAAGTAAAGTCATAGAACATAATTTAACAACTTCATCTACACCCAATCTCAATCTATCAGAAATATTATCCATAGAATCATATTGTTCATCTATAAATGGACTAAAAGTTTTAAATCCATAATCTCTAAGTCGTTTAAGATAATTTTTATCTCCAAAAACTATAAATGGTTGGAATGATGTAATACTTTTCCAAATTGGAGTTGCAATCAAAGGTCTATCTGAATCATAAAAGGACTCCGTTACTATACTAAAATATGAAGTATAATATGCAAATAAATTAGACATAAAATCTCTTGGTCCAGATTCTATATTTCCATAATCACAATCAAAAGATATCGGAACTATAGATAAAAATTTATCAAGTATATTCTCATTAACATCTATTTTAAACTCATCATTTAATAAATTATAAACTTCTTTCCTATCTAACCCACGCTCTGATTCCTCAAGGTGGGTAAATTTATCAAATGCTCTATATGAAACTAAACCTTTATTTAAAATATTATTTTCTATTAAAGAATATATCAATGCAGTTCTATGATTTTTGCACGAACCATTAAAAGAATTAAAATAAAATCCTCTAGTATAAACATTTCTCTTTGTATATTCATACATTTTCTTACTCATTTTTGTATCTTCTATTCCATCAAATTCATCAAAAGAAGATAGTAAATAATTATACTCCATAAACCCAATTCTTTTATTTTTATCCCTATCTAATACTTCTATTTCTGGCCAAACTCCACTAACAATAAAATTGATAGAATAATCTGGTAATTTATACCTATCCAACACACCAATAACATCTTCTAAGTATGAAGAAATGGAATTACAATCAAGAACACAAATAAAAAGATTAGTTTTTTCAGAAAGTAAATCATTATATAATTTTTTATTATTAGCAAATAACTTGTTTAAGCAACTTTCTATATCACTCTCAAAGGTCATACATAAACCAAAAGATAAATATTTACCATCTACCTCATCTATATCCATACAATCATCAATATCCCATGAACACATATTAAAAAATTTTACCCAATCATAATTATGACGCTGTCCAGGAAGAATTTCAGTTGGAATAATACAATCTGGTAAATTTATTCTAACAATTGATTTCATTTATAAATCTTGCTCTTTCATCTCTGCTAAATTTCTGATAAAAATGATAATAATTATGCTTCAAAATATCTTCTATTGACCAATACCACTCATGTATTTCTTCTATTGGTTTATTACACAATTTATTAATTTGTTCTTCTATTGCTAAAAATCTTTCCCCAGTATTATCTATATCATCATACGACTCATTAATAAATGGTTCAAAAGTTTTAAATCCGTATTCTTTTAATTGTTTTAGACTTCCTGCATTTGCAACTAAAATAAACGGATGAAAATTTAATATTGGTTTCCAAGTTTTTTCTGTAAGTCCTAT
>CALBXV010000289.1 GCA_937890045.1 uncultured archaeon | reverse complement strand
TTAAAATTGCTTCAACAGCACCAAATTCTAATGCATCTGCACCAGAATTAACTTTAAGTACTTGTCCAGCACTTCCTATACTTAATGATGCACCAAGACCACCATAGGCTAATGCAATAAATTCGGTAGACTGAAATTCTGCAAGCCCAGTTGCGGTTGAACCGTCAAAAACTGCTCTTATAGGTACTTTTGCTGCCATCTTATAATCCTATCTAAAATTGAAACAAGTCTACGGCCGAGTCACTACGGGCACTACCATTACTTAGGGTAAATACATGTCCGGCATCTGTATATACTGCTGTATTTGATTTTCTTGCATTAAATTTAAATTCTGTAGCTGCGGTTGTCAATCCACTTGCTTGCGTAAATAATTTGACAATTTTAAATGTTGCTCCAGAAGCTTCACTAATTGTTCTTGCCAATATAAATCCATCAGCATCTTTTGAACCAGTAGGTAATGTTACACCATCAGCTGATATAGTAATCACACCAGAACCATCAGAAGATATCGTCGCACCACCAATATCAACAGTATCACTTTCAAGATATAAATTTCTAAATCTATAATTTTCTGAACCTAAATCATATGTTGCACTTGCTTGAGGTATAATATCTGAAGTAAGTTTTTGTAATATATTATGATCTAAATCTCTACCCCCATTTACACCAGACTCTTGAAGAAAATCATCTCCGGCATCTGTGCTAGATGAATCTGTACCATTCATTAATAAATTACCATCAATAGAATCTTCTAAAGACAATTGATTTGAAAGGTTTGGTGTACTAGAAGCAGATGAAAAAGTAAACTTATTTGTAGAAGCATTGTATATAAGTGAATCACCATCTTCACGGCCGGAAGTATCAAGGTCATCCATATCATTTATTCTTACAGCACCACCACCACCAAGACTACTTAATTGTTCTACTACTTTGTGTTTGAAATTTATAAATTCTTTTTGTAAACTTTCAAAATCTGTTATTGGTTTTTCATATACATCAACTTGTCTGGGATTCTTAGGTTTTGTAGCTGCTATTTGAGTTACAGTATCTTTAATATAATCAACTTCTGATGCTTCTTTTATCTCATCTTCATTTTCTATTATAGCTTCAACTTCTTCGGGTTCTTCTTTTGTTTTGTTTAAGGAATCCATTAAATTAGAAAATGATTCTAATTTATCTTCTTCATTTACGGTATCAACGGTATCAATAATTTCAACCTTTTTTGCTGGAGATGGAGTAGAAGAATTAAAGGAAGTTACTAGTTTAGAAAATTCATCTAGTCTAGTTTGTTCATCAGAAGTTTCTTCTATAATACTTTCAGGCTCAGACTCAGGTTCATCTTCAATTTCAACAGAAACAACAGGCTCTTTTTTTGTTTCTAAAAGAGCAGTTTCTAATTCTTTGAATAGATTTGCTAAATCAGATTGAGGATTTTCAATTTGTTTTTTTAGTCGAGTTTTATTTTGATTTTTCTCTTGAGAAACAAGACTAAAAAACTCTGACAATTCTGTATTGGCCATGTTCAAACCACCAAGCTATTTCTTTTTCTTTTTTGGCATATTTCTATTGGACATGTCTGCCATAGGTTTTGCAGTATCATATCCTTGTGCATAAGCCACTTCAGTTGTTTTCTTTTTAATATTCTCAATAAATTTACTAGACCTAGAGGTATTTCGTTTTTGTCTAGCATTTTCAAGTTTCTTACGATGTTCACGATACCCTTTAGTACGTCCATCAATTTTTCCATTACGATCAATAAGTGTGTGTTTCTTCTTTTTCTTAACTGCATCAGGTGGCATTGCAACATCACCACTACTAGCATTATTTGCTGGAGCATCCTCTTCTATTCCAGTATAAGGGGATACTGTTTTCCATTTAATTTTCATTCTTCTATATCCTCCAAACTAACATAAATTTCTTCTTGCGATTTCATATGAACTACTGGAAAAATCTCAACTCCTAACACTGTGTCTATAGGAGCCTCATCTTTATATGTAACAACTTTATCACCTTTCTTTGCAGATAGTTCTTCTTCCTCTTTATTTAGAATATCATTAACAAGAACATACTCTCCTTTTGGTAGTACTTCACCAAATCCAATAACTTCCTCTGAAATACTATCATCAATTTCATAACCCTCTTCTTTAAGATACTTCATAAATTCTTTTTCAAAAACATCTGGATCATCTACAGATTCTTTAAAGGTATCTTTAAGAAGGAATAGGGCTGCAGCGTAGGTTCCCAACTTAGTTCTAAGTCCAGGCACCTTTCCAAAAATTTTCTTGATATTGAATACGAGTTTATGAAGAATGGTGTATGCACCCTTTTCTTCAATGGTATTTAATTGAGTAGGTTGCATACCACGAGCAACAGTTTTCTCCTTCAGTCTATTACCATCTTTATCAATAATACCAAGCTTAAACGCCGGAGTTTTGTCAAACGGCGTTACCAACAATTTTATAAATCTATATGTAACAAATAAGTCTATCGCACGGCCCATTAGATTTTCCCTAAAGCATTTAAAACTGTTTTATCTTCTTCCACATTCTGCAATTCATCATCTCTTATTATATTTAGGAATAATAAAAAAGACTTGAGTGTACCCCAATACTCTCTTTGTATCTTGAAGAGAAGTAAGGTCACGCAAGCCTCTGGTCCAAATAAATTATGTAACACAATAATGTGATTAAGAAGAAGTCTTTCTTTTAATACGTTCGTGTCTTTATATTTCCTTAAAAGACGTTTAATATACTTAAACCTCTTCATATCATCATAAAATTCTTTTTCTCCTTCGCATTGAGGATTGTCATAATGCTTAATCGCAAACATTATAACATTTTCATTCGTTATCTTTTCATACATTTATTCAATGCGAGCAGATAGCCTACATGAATTATCCTCTTGCATTTCATAACCAATGACTAGTTTAAGTCCACCTTCCACTTGATGAGAAATACCATCATCAACTTCAAATTCATCATGTGGAGTGGATAAACCTTTACCAAATCGGCCACCAAACGAAGTTAGGGGCAACTCAAGGGAACCACTTTCACCTTCCATCATAGGAACCTCATCAAACGAAAGTCCAATTTTTGATAGATTTGTTCTCATATTGTGGATTGCATCTTCTGGTAATGAATAACTTCCAGCAATCGTCCCAACCCAAGCATTTAACTTTTTAATAACTGTAGGATCAGAATAAACTGCCATGTTTTGTGTCCTCAAGGCCATAGAGCGATCCCAACCGCCTCCGGCGATTCCACTTTCATCAAGAAACGATTTAAAATTCTTCATTTTTATCTTCCTCTGGTTCTACATCACATGGAACTGAATCCCTAATTTGTTCTTCCAACATTTCAGGCTTCTTTTTAAGTAATTTCACAACAGGCTCGATAATTCGGGGTCCAATTTTGATTTCCGAAAGTAATTCAGCCATTTACATCTCCTATAAAAAGGGGGGAAGAGGAAAACCTCTTCCCCCATTCAAATGATATAAACCAATTATTAGTTGGCAATATCAATTAAGCTACATCCACGATGCCACTGTCCGAAGCTACTGCTGTTGTTGCCAACACGGCCCAACCAGTAGTTCCTGTCCACATCAACGTGGCGCTGTCGCCATCGTTAGCGAAGTTAAGAGCAGCAAAACCAAGACGAGTTGCTGGGGTGGTGACAGAAGTGCCACCATCAGTATCATTAATGATGACTTTAATCTGACCGATAACAGTACCGTCAGCAAGAGTTGTAGCATTACTGCCGGCAGTTTCCAACAAAGTCACCGCAGTTGTAATACCAATAGCGGTCTGAGTTGCGTCTGATATATTTTCATACGAATTTGAGAATCCGATAAATGAAGGGAGGTTATTAATGAAATTAGTAACCGAAACCTTTTTGTTAATTGGCGTGCCCGTAGGATCGTCAATAACGTGGAGTAAATCAGCACCCGCAACACCTGTAGAAAGGTCTGTAAGAGCTGTAATCTTTTTGTCAGCCATTTGGCTTCTCCTATATAAACCCCCATGCTGAATTGCACTTTGGGGGGAATGTTACTGATGGTATTAACTAACAGCCATTGAGTCATTCCCATCATCACCAACCATTTCTGGCTTTTCATTATCTAACTG
>CALBXV010000288.1 GCA_937890045.1 uncultured archaeon | reverse complement strand
CCACCTTCACTTCTTGTATTGAACCAGTGTTAGCTACCAAATCATTACCTGTACAAGCCCAAAATGCCAGCATCAGTGATGCACCTGTTATCATACCAAATATGTAGTCGATTGATTTATTCTTTAACATAGTTTTCTCCTTATTATTACGATTCACACCCAACAAGGGCATAATACTTTTTATCATCAAGAACCATAACTTTGTCCATATTAAGGCAAGACTCTACCTCAGCCTGTGCATTTACTCTTTCTATAAAATAAAGAATATCACTTTTTTTTACCTTCACTCCTCCCCAGGCACCATCAATTTCATAAAAATCCTTATCTTTCCAAAGACCTCCTTCATTGCTGATTAATTCTGTGAAAATGGAATATGCATCAATCTCAGGACTTTTAATATCCGCTGAATTACTGGTATATAGATAGAAAAGATGTGTGCCCTTACCTTTATTCCATGTCTCTAGGTATACATCTATATACATTTATTCTGTTTCTTTCTTATTTTTTTCATGTTCTTTTATTATTTCTTCAATGCATGTACAATACATGGGTGGCTCCAGGCAGTGTTTACATAACTTATTTTCTTCGTCCTTATCTTCATACTTCTGATGCGGTGTAGGATTATAGTTATCAGTCGTCTTCCACTGATATTCACAATCATTACAATGCCTATCAGGAGCATCTTCTTCTATAACACATCCACCAATTTCTACTTTGCGTAAAGCAGAATCTTCCATTAATTCAGGGCCAGGATAACCATAGACAATCGGAACTACATTTCTGGAATCACATTTAGGGCACTTATATGTAGCTCGTCTAGGCATCTTCAATACCAGAACAGCGAATTACTCTTTCAACAATATCATCAAGCTTCTCCCAGCCATCAGGTGCACCTGACCACCAGCGAAAATGTGATTTTCCCGAATAACCACCAACTTCTAACTCAGTAAAACCTCCATCACACCCCATTAGATGATTTGGGAATGCTTGAATGTGAATTATTGATAGTTCTTTCATTATTCCATCAACATCACTTGCGGTCATTTTGTTCTTAACTGTTACCTTTTTATTAATTTCATTCATCTTAGTGTACTTAGCAATATATTCAGCATTACTGTTTTTAATAACATCAATTCTCCTTGGCAGCAACTCGTAAGGCATTCCAGGGCCGCAGTTTTCAAGTTTGATTCTTAATAATCTTTCTGCCATATCTTTGTTTAAAATGCCAGCATCAGCGATGCACCTGTTATCATTCCAAATATGTAGTCTATAGATTTGTTTTTTATCATGCTTTCTCCTTTATTTCTGGAAAACTGAAGTTAATAGATTTTAATTTTTTCAGTCTGTATGTGGTCATTTTACCTCTTTTATATTGTTCTCTTTGATTGCTCATCCAATTCCCAATTTTATTTCCTTTAGGATATTCCTCTCTTTGTTCTGGGAATTTACTATTTATTAAAATAAATTTTTTAAGATGATTAAATTGTTCATCCCATTGATGGCTTAGCATATCCCAAATCATCCCAAGTTGTTCTAATAGATCAATTCTTTCTTTCTTTAATGTACCTTTATTATAACTGCTTCTATTCTTACCAATCCAAAGTCCTATTTTATTTCCTTCTGGATATTCTTCATTATTATTAGGGAGACGATTAAATTTATCAATAAAGTTTTCTAGGTGCTTGTACTGTTCATCCCATTTATTTTTAAAAATTGAACCCCATACAATGTTCAATTCTTCTAATTTTTCTATTCTTATACTAGATAATGTATTTTTTTGATAAGAACTTCGTTGTGTGTTATACCAATTACCTAAAAAATTACCTTTAGGATATTCTTCTCTAAAGGTTGGCCATTTATTATTTATTTTTACAAACTCTTTTAAGTAATTATATTGAGAATCCCATTCAGCTTCTTTTTCATCCCATGTAAATTTTATTTTATTTAATTTTTGTTCTCTTTCCTTTGAAAGCTTATTAAGCTTCAAGTTTCTTCTTTGAATACTCATCCAATTTCCAAGAGGGTTGCCTTGAGGAAACTCTTCTTTTTGCCTAGGGGTAGTGTCATTTAATTCTATATATTCTGTAAGGTAATTATATTGTTTATTCCATTGAAATTCCAATGCATCCCAGATCATTCCAATAGCTTCTAATTTTTTAATTCTTTCATTAGATAATTTTCCTGTTTTATATCTGTTTTTATTACCTAATATCCATCTCCCTAAATTATTACCCTTAGGATATTCCTCATCTGATTTTGGAAACATTTTCTGTCTTTTAGTAAATTCTTTCAAATAATTGTAATTCAAATTCCAGATGTATTCTTGTTCATCCCATATAAATTTTAGTTTATTTAATTTTTCTATTCTTTGATTGGAGAGTTTACCTTTGCTGTAGTTCTGTCTTTGTGTCTTACACCAACGACTTAGCGTCTCACTTGATAAAGGCATTCTTTCATACTTGCTAATAAAGTCTTTCAGTGCTTTATATTTTTCATCCCACTGGGTTGTTTTTATATCCCATATTATATTTAAATTCTCAAGAACATTAATTTGTGAATTACTTAATTTATTTTTCTTATACCTACTTCTTTGCATCTTTACCCAATTACTTAACTTATTTCCTTTTGGATATTCTTCATCTTTTATTGGCCATCTATTAAACTTGCTAATAAAAGATTTAAGATGTTTGACATTAGTATCAAACAAATCATCAAAAGTATTCCAAATCATACCAATATTATCAAGCAAATGAATTTTATTTTTATCTATTTGCCCTTTTTTAAATGCATACCTTTGCATTCCAACCCAACTTCCTAGTTTATTTCCTTTTGGATATTCTTCTTTTGCTGAAGGGAAAGCCCTATTCTTATTAATATAATCCAGTAATAATTGATAATTATTATTCCAATTAAATTCTATAACATCCCAAACAAAATATATACCATCTAATTTCCCAATTTTATCTTTTGTTAGTATGTTTAAGTGATAATCTTTCCTTTGTTCACTACACCAAGAACCTAACTTATTTTCATCTGGATAGTTTTCTTTTATATCTGGCATTCTATTATTAATTTGAATAAAGCCCTTAAGATATTGAAACTGTACTTCCCATGAATAGACCTTATTATTTATTTTAGAAAATAATTCAACAATATCTTTAGCTTCATCAATGATTTCTACATCAATTATCCTTGGAGCTAATCCCAGCTGTCCTCTTCTTTTATTATATTCTTTTGAAGCTTTATCTAAGCTCTCCACTAAATTAAATGAACGAAGTGACATGAAATTATTTACAAAATCAAATATTAATGGTTTAGTAGATGTACTCCCAACCTGTAAGCATCTTCCAATTTGTTGTAGGAATATTCTGTCAGACTGTGTTGGTCTAAGTAGTATAACACCATCTAAATCAGGAAGGTGTAAACCTTCATTAAACATATCAATTGAGAACATTAGGTATATAGTTTTAGAGTCATTAGCAGATTTAAACTCATCAATTGTTTTCTCGTTAACACTTTTGCTAATATCAGATACGATAGAGTAGGCTTCTCTTTTCCATTCTCTTCCAAATGCTTTTAGAAACCACTTTTGGACATCTAATTCCATATCTGCTAAGTGATCCTTATTTTGACAAAATACAACAAATTTCTTGGGCTTATCATCTATTGGCATATGCTTCTTAAATATCTCAGGAATGCCTGAAGTTTTTTCCCAATTGATTTTTGCATTCTTTATTTCATCTACTAGCTTCTGTTTTTCTTCATCTTGTTTTTTAGAAGCCATGATAAGAGAAATAGTATTATCAGTATCTTCATCAATGCTATAGAGTGCAGATACATATTTTGGCTCTGGCAGTATACTTCTTACAATTGCATCAGGTAGGGATATTTGATTGGCAACATAGCTGTCAAATATTTCATCTGACATATCTCGACTTTGATCTAATGTTCTGATTGGAGTTGCAGAAGTGCCAAAGACTAATGAATTAGCATTTTGATCTAATAGTGTTTCAACTCCAGTTCCCCAAATATCAGCACCACATCTATGAAACTCATCCAGAATAATAAGATCATATTCTTTAGACTCTTTTTTCATGATATTAGCAAGTTTAGCATAGGTGACTAGATCAGTATTAGCTAGAATATAGTGGAAGTTTTCTTCAAACTGCTTTAGTATGAGATTGGAAGGAGCAACTAGTAGTGTTTTCTTATCAATATGCTCCTGAATCAATCTGGCAGTCACATAACTCTTGCCAGTACCAGTAGTCTGTATAACACAAATACGATTATTAATTTCGAAACCTTCAATAGTTTTATCAAAACTAAGTTGATTATGAGGACGAAGGTCAATTAATGCATTTGATTTATTACTATCATCATAATTACTGATTAATTTTTCTACATATTTCCAATCATATAGAGATATGTTAAATTCAGATAGTTTATGAGCATCCTTTACATATCCATTAGTAGATATTAACTGATAGAAAGTACAGTTATACTTCTTTCTACCACGATCCTCAAATTTTATTAGTTCAGATTTGACATCATCAAAGGGGAGAGGAGATGACCAGTTCTTAGTCTGTACTATAAGATCAACTTGTTGAGAGGTTTTGGGATTGTATAGTAGTATATCAGCTCCTAAATCACCTTTACCTCCAGATACTTTGACTAAATAGCCATTACCTTCAAATAAGTAGGCTAAATAGTGTTCAAATACTTTGCCTTTCTCATTTTGAGGTATAGCTTCTAGATATGATTTTATATCATTAGAAGATTTAGAATCAGTAAGTTCTGCTAAGTGTTTAAGGTGTTCTATCAATTTTTAGATAGTACTTTCAGAAATCTTCATCATCAGATTCTATAAAATAATAGATGGCGGCAACAGCCAACTGCCTAT
>CALBXV010000287.1 GCA_937890045.1 uncultured archaeon | reverse complement strand
TTGTTATGAATGTGAATGATACTATTATTATAGCACTTTGTATTAATCTATCATAATTTCTAACTACTAGAGGTGTTAATAATAATGTTATTGAATATACTATTATGAAAAAATACGAGCCGCCCCATGTTGTGTTTCCAAAACCTAATAGTGTCCCTATTAATATTGATGTCAGAATCATTTTATTTAATTTGATATTTCTATTTTGTATCTTCAAAAATAAATAAAATGCTGATATACCAATTAATATGGCTAATGGTTCTGATTTAAACCAACCTAAATTCCCTCTAACTATTATTGCTGGGGAAAAAGCTATCATTAAAGCAGAAAATATTCCTGCTGTATTTCCGGCTATGTTTCTAACTAATAAAAATATCACTAATGTTGTTAATGCTCCAATTATTACTGGGAATAAAATCAAGAAATCATATATGGTTATAATTCCTCCAAATACTCCTGTAAATATTAAATAAGTTGCCGCTCCTACTAAATGTAAACCTACTTGAGATGTATTTAATACAGGTCTACCTTCTGGGTACCAAGCTCTTGTATCTTGCCAATTTACGTAATTAATTATTCCATTTATTCCATTTTCCTCTAAATTCTTTATTATGAATTCGACTGCTCTATAATTGTAGTAAGGATCAAATTCATTTAAATAAAAACCATATTGTGCTGGTAATATTCTTAAAAAAATTGCAGAACAAAATATTGAAACTAAAGTTATAATTAATAAAGCATTACCTCTTGTTATTTCAGGTCTTTTTATGTGATTGCTAAGATATTTATTAGACAATATTTTGTTTTATATGTGACTTTATAGTTATTAAAATTTGTTCATGTTTTACTAGTTTATACGAAACAAAATTAATTTTTATTTTATGATATCATTCACATATTCTGAATATTGTTTATTATTCATTAACTCACTCAAATCTTTTTCTAAATTATCATTTTCTAATTCTATTATCCAACCATTATTATAGGGTGAAATATTAATTAATTCTGGTTTCGTTATTAATTTTTCATTTATTTTTTTTATTTTTCCTTTTAATGGCGAATAAATATCTGATACTGCTTTTATTGATTCCACACTTCCTAAAATTTCTGAAATATTGTAATCTTTGTCTACTTCTGGTAATTCAACATATACTATATCATTTAAAATCTTTGCAGCATAATCTGTTATCCCTATTAATACTGTTTTTGAATTGATTTTTTTTATCCATTCATGCTCTTTACTGTAAAATAAATCCTCTAATATGTTGTACTCGTTATTTTCCATTATTTTTTTTAATGTATTAATTTATTAATATGTTTATTCATTGCTTTTGTATAACTATTGTATAACTATCTAATTGACTAACTCATTCTTTAATTAATGACGAATATACATAAACCTTAAATAATTTTTTAAAATTTTACCATTAATACAGTGATTATATATTGAAAATTCTAATTATTGGAGGAGGAGAAGTTGGTACACGACTAGCTGATCTATTTGTAGAAGAAAAACATGAAGTAGCAGTTATAGAAAAAAATGAAGGTGTAGCTACAGAGTTATCTAGTAGTATTGAAGCCCTAGTAATTAACGGTGATGGTACTGATAGAAAAACACTTGTTGATGCAGGAATTGAAGATGTTGACTATCTTGTAACTACTACTGATGATGATAAAGTTAATTTACTTTCTTGTCAAATAGCTAAAAAATACGGTGCTAAAAAAACTGTTTCACGAGTATCTGATCCAGAAAATTATGAATTATTCTTAGATATGGATATTCAACCTGTGAATCAAGTCTTATCCACTGTAACTTCAATGTATAATACTTTATTTTCTACTGATAGACAAAACTTAGTTGCTTATATTGCTGATGAAAAACTGGAAATTAGCAAATTAATTGTTTCGTCTAATTCTGAGATAGTTGGAAAAAAAATTGATGATATAAATATAAAAAAGAATATATTTATTATTCAAAGAGATGATAAAATTATCTATCCTAATAAGGACACTCAAATTATGGAAGCCGATATTATATATGCTGTAACTCCAAAAGAAGATAGTGCTAAAATTATTAAAAAAATTCGTGGCGAAAAATAATTTTTGAAAAAAGTTCTAATATCTGCTTTAGCTAATGTTGGATTTACTTTACAAATTTATGGCATACTTCTCTTATTTCCTTTATTGTTTTCTATATATTTTAAGGAATTTGATTCTTCTATAGGATTTGGATATGCTTTACTTATATCTTTAGTTGTAGGATTATTCTTAACTAATTTCTTTAAAAGAATAGATCTATCTTTTGAATCTGTTGCTCTTATGATTCCATTAACCTATATTATGCTCGGATTTATCGGATCTATTCCTTATTTATTTATATCAAATATCTTATTCCCTAATGTTGATTATCTAAATATATTCATTAATTCTTATTTTGAAAGTAATTCTGGGTTTACTACTACTGGATTATCTATTATTAATTCTGTTGATTCTTTGCCTAATTCATTTATATTTTATAGGGGAATAACTCAATGGTTGGGTGGAATAAGTATTGTATCTTTAATGATATTGTTTGTTAATCATCCCGGTGAATCTACAAAAATTATTGGTGACATTGCTGGAATAGAAAAATTAAAATATACTTATAAATCAACATTCATTCAAGTTATAAAACTGTATTTAGTACTTACTTTTGGGTTTATTGTTCTTTTATGGTTAGTAGGTGGAATAAATCTATTTGATTCTATAACTCTTGTGTTTACAGGAATTTCCACATCTGGTTTCATTCCATTAGATAATTTTAGTTCTGTTATTAATCCTGTTAGTTATTTTATTCTTATAGCCCTTATGTTAGTTGGTGCTACTAGTTTCGCAATAATTTATTCATTGCTTAGTTTAAAAATTCGAACCTCATTTTATGAAATGAAGTTTTATTTTGGTGTGTTAATTTCTTTTATTTTACTAGGTGTAATCATTGTTACTGTTCTTGATATAAATAATATTGGATCTGTTATATTCCATTTCGTAAGTGCTTCTACTACTACTGGATTTCAGTATTATGATATACTAAATTGGCCACACTCTATTATGTTTCTTTTATTAGTGTTAATGTTTTTTGGCGGTATGTCATTTTCTACATCTGGAGGACTAAAAATTATTCGTATTATATTAACAATTAAATCTATTTTATGGACAATTAAAAAATCTACATTACCTAGCGGTGCAATTATCCCAACTAAACTTAAAGGAAAATCTATTTCTGAAAAAGATATGATACTTGTTTTTGTACTTTTATTTCTTGGACTTTCTTTTATATTGGTCGGAACAATGATTTTTACTCTATATGATTATGATTTCTCATATGCATTATTTGAGGTTACTTCTGCATTTACTCTTGGTGGACTTAGTACTGGTATAACTAATATTACTTTATCGCCAATCTTAAAAATTATTCTAGTAATAGAAATGCTTGTAGGTCGAGTGGAAATTATTCCATTTCTAATGTTATTAAGAATATTACTCAGAAAATAAATTTTATTTTCTTTTCCAACCATATTTTTCTGTATTATAAAAAGGCATTTTAGTTATTATTGCTTTATGTTCATTATTTCTTATTTTAATATAAACATGTTTGTCATCTTTGTTTCTATAATTAATATATCCCATTGCTATACCTTTTTGTAATATCGGTGAAAAAGTTCCACTTGTTATTTCTCCAATTTGTTTATTCTGTGAAATTATTTTATACCCTGATCTTGGAATACCATTATCAATTATTTTGATTCCTACACGAATTCTCTTTAATTCTCTTTTACTTTCTTCTAATAAAACTGTTTTTCCTATAAAATCTTTAGTGAAATCTATTATCCAATTTAGTTTAGCTTCTATTGGTGTTATTTTTTCATTTATCTCTAATCCATATAAGCACATTCCTGCTTCTATTCTTAAACTATCTCTTGCACCTAATCCACAAGGCAGTATCTGTTTAGCTCCTTTAAAATTTATTATTTTATTCCATATATTTTCACTTATTCCTGGATTATCTGATGTTGAATTAAAAATACAAATCTCAAAACCATTTTCTCCAGTATATCCTGTTCTTGAAATTACAATTTTGTGCTTGTTAATTGTTTTTTCTATATGATGAAATCTTTCGATCTGATTTATCTCATCGCCAAATATTTTTTTCATTACTATTCTAGATTGTGGTCCTTGTAATGCAATTAATGCACTATCATTTGTTATATCTTTCATATTAATATTATATTCAAGAGATTTTTTTTTGATCCATTTAATAACTTTATTTTTATTAATACAATTTACAATTAATATATATTCAGATTTCTTCATTTGTAGAATTGTTATATCATCTATAATTCCTCCATTTTCATCACATATTACTGTGTAACTACTCTGACCTATGTTTATTCTCTCTATATTTGTTGGTATCAAATAATTTAACATTTCTTTTGCATCAATACCTGTAATTATTAATCTTCCCATATGTGAAACATCAAAAATACCTGCGTACATTCTTACTGCATTATGTTCCTTGATTATTGTATTGTAATATAATGGCATTTCATATCCACAAAATTCTACTAATTTCGCTTGTTCTTTATGGTATTTGTAAAATTGTGTTCTTAATAGTTCTGTCATATGATATCAAATTATATAACAAGAATTTAAAAATTAGTAAATAAAGGGTAAAATTATTATTTACTCTTTATCTTTTATCAAATGTATGAAATATGAATCATAAATCTTTAGAATTCATTCCAATTTATTGTGAAAAGAAACAAAAGAAATTTGATCTCTTTAATATTATTCTTAGTTCCGTAAAAGAAAATAAACAAAAAATTTCTAATAATGATATAATTATAATTTCGAGTAAATTTGT
>CALBXV010000286.1 GCA_937890045.1 uncultured archaeon | reverse complement strand
AAAGATTAACGAGCCAATAAAGTGGAATTAGACTCCAAAAAATTATTAGAACTACACAACAAAGTAATATTGGTTTTCTAAATTTCAAATATATTTTTCACTTAAGTAAAATAATTTATTAATAACAACTTAAATATTTTGTAAATTTAAGAAACCTTTACCATAATATTAATTACTAGAGAAAATTAGTCGTCAGGATATTCTGAAAATTTTTATTTCAATGTTAACTGTTAAAACATTTAGTATAATCAAAAATATTGTAGAAAAAAGAGTTAAGGATTATGAAATTTTATATAACGACATTTATCACATGTTACTCTATCAGAATGTTGAGTTAGAAAATTACCTGGACCGCATTTTGGGCACACATCAGATTGCTTTCTTTGATGCTTTCTCCATTTAACAGATTCATTTCCTATCTTTTTAGCAATAGTATACACAAGTGCTATTGGTAAACTAAAAAACATAATAATACCACATATATAAATAGAGAGAATTATTTGATCACTATAAAGATTTAGAAAACCAAATTGAGTATATTGATAAAGAAAGAACGCACCAATAAAACCTAGAACTGTAAAAAGAATACCAAGAGAAATTGCTTTCAAAGTAAATAAATCAACATATAGTATTAACAGTATTATTTAAAAAGATTAAGATTTTATAAGAAATTTAATGGGCCGACCAGGATTTGAACCTGGGTTACTACCGTGTGAAGGTAACGTCCTAACCAGACTGAACGATCGGCCCAGTACAGGAAGAGTTATAGATATAATAGAAATAGAAAAATAATTATTCTATTTTTTAACACCTAAAGCTCTATTCTTATTTCTTAATTGAGAGCCTTTACATTTTCTACACATAGTCGCCTCAATATTATTACGAGTACTACATTTAAGACAAATTTTAAAGAATAATCTTTTCTTTTGCGCTAATTGTTTTTTTTCTACATCAGTTATAGGCATGTATATCACATAATATATTATACATTTATTTTTTACTTAATTTTTAATTGTTCAGACACTAATTTTGGAATTTCACTAGGTTTAACTGCTACTTTAATACCAGCATTATTAAACGAGTTAATTTTAGATTCAGCAGTTCCATATTTTCCATAAATAATTGCGCCGGCATGACCCATTTTTTTTTCTTTAGGTGCATATCTACCAGCAATATAACCAACTATTGGTTTCGGATAATTTTTATCAATAACATATTCAGCGAGTTTTTCTTCAGAATCACCACCTATTTCACCAACAATAACAACACCTTTAGTTGCATCATCTTCACCAAGTAATTCTAGTGATTCTATAAGGGTAGTACAATTAACAGGGTCACCTCCAATTCCAATAACTAGAGACTGTCCTATCGAATTAGTTGTAAGATAATTAGCTATCTCATACATTAGAGTTCCACTTTTAGATATAATGCCTATATTACCTGATGAAAAAGGTGAAGTAGACATAATACCTAATTTAATAATTTCAGGAATTATAAGACCAGCAGTATTAGGGCCTACAAATATTGTGTTTTTTTCTTTAGCTTTATCAAGTATTTCAAGAGTGTCTCTTATAGGGACATGCTCAGTTATTCCTACAATAACATCCATATCCTCTTCTAACGATTCAAGAGCAGCAGCTTTAAAAAATTGAGCCGGGACAAATATAATAGCTATTTTAGCATTAGAAAATTGTTTAGCTTCTTTAACATTATTAAAAACAGGAACATTATTAACAATTTGACCTCCTTTACCAGGAACTACACCAGCAACAACATTTGTACCATAATTTAACATTAATTGACTATGAAGATTTCCATATTTACCAGTAATACCTTGAACAATAACTGGTTTTTTACTATAATCTTTATCATCAATATTTCCAACTAAAAATTTTCGTAGATTCAAAACAATTATTCACACATATTTACATTAAATGAGCAGTTCATAAAGATTTAGTAACATCATTAAGTACATTATCAACATCATCATATATTTTCAGATTAATTTTAGATAATATTTTTTTAGCTTCTTTTTCCTCAGAACCAGAAATTCTAGAAAATAATGGTTTAGTAAGATTACCGTCATTTTTAGCTTTAATTATGGCATTAGCAACATCACGACAACTAGTTATCCCTCCAAAAATATTAAGTAAAATTTTATCAGCTTTTTCAAAACTGTTAATTAAAGAAATAGCACTATAGATTCTATCAAATGACGCCCCGCCACCAAGGTCTAGAAAACACGCAGGTTGTAAACCTTTTTCAACAGCTAAATCTAGAGTAGATAAAACTAGTCCAGCGCCATTCCCTATTACAGCTATATTTCCATCTAATTCTACAAAAGCAAAACCTTGTTTTTCTGATTCTTCTTCATAACTACTTTCAAATTCTTTTTTAAATTCTGAATGACGAAATAAAGCGTTATCATCAACTATAATTTTAGCGTCTAGAGCAATAAATTCACCAGTTTTAAGTTGAGCTAAAGGATTAATTTCTACTAATTCAGCATCTTTATCAACAAATAATTTGTAAATATTATAGAGTATTATAGATAAATCAGAGATATATAATTCGTTAACATTTAATTTTCTAGCTAATACTTCACAATCTTTTTTAGTGAAATTATTATAATCTATTACTTCAATAAGTTTATCACCCATTTTCTCTATTTCAACACCACCTTCAGAAGAGATAATAATCACAAAAGATCTACGTCCTCTGTCAAGAGTAATAGATAAATAAAATTCAGTTTCATGGTCTATAAAATCTTCAATCAATATAGAAGTAGGTTTAGAACCTTTAACTTCAGTATTAATTAATTTATTAAATTCTTGGATTAATTGAGTAGAATCTGATGCTTTTTTAATAATACCAGCTTTACCTCTTCCACCAATTAATAATTGAGGTTTTAACATTACTGGAAAATTTATATTATTTATACAAGAATGTAGTTCGTCAACATTATGACATTTATGACCTGAAGGTATTTTTATATCATAATTAGAAAATAATTCTTTAGATATATGTTCATGTAAACGCATATATTAACTGTTAATCAGAATATATTTAAATTATATTAAAAAATAATATCATAATACGGTGGAAGAAATGGTAGAAAGAAATGATAACACAGTACTAATAGGAAGAAAACCTGTAATGAGTTACGTATTAGCTTGTATGACATTAATTCAAGCAAATGAAGATTCAGAAATAATATTAAAGGCTAGAGGGAGAGCAATTTGTTCAGCAGTAGATACAGCGCAAATACTAATGAATAAATTTGCAAAAGACATAAAAGTTAATGATATACAAATTGACACAGAAGAAATACAAAACAAAGAAACAGGTCAACCTACAAACGTAAGTTCCATAACAATCATATTAAAGAAATAAAAACACGATTAAATTTAACATAAATATAAAATTCAAACAAAATGTTCCCATCCAATAGGATCTATAACAACATTAGTTTTACTTAAAAGAAGTTTTTTTTCTTTAATTACAGTACCAATTTTATATAAAATAAGCCCATTAGAAGCAAAAATGTTTTTAACAATATTCCAGTTTTTTTCAGAAACAGTAAAAATAATTTCATATTCTTCACCACCATAAAACGCTATCTTATAGTCTTGATAATTATTTTTTATAGAATAATCATATGCTTCTCTAGTTATTGGAATAAAATCAATTTCAAAGCCTATATTATTTATTTTAGAGAGTTCACCTAGAGAATGAGCTAGTCCATCACTAGAATCAATAGAAGAGGTAACAACTCCAGATTTAGATAGTAAAAGTCCTTCTTTTAATTTGGCATTTGGAGAATAAACAGATTCAACAAAAACATCAGACATATTTTTAGTTACAGGAATATTTTGAGTTAGAGACATTAAACCAACTGTGGTATTACCAAATAGACCAGTAACAGCAAGTACATCTCCAGTTTGAGCTCCTTTTCTAGTTATTAATGAATTATTATAATCAAGTCCAAATCCAGCAATATTAATTATTAAAGAATCAGATTCATTAGTATCACCACCAGCAATATAAGTTCCATATTCATTTGCTCCTGAATTAATACCTTTAGAAAGAGTTTGTAAATCATTAATAGTATAAGATTTAGGTATACCAACAGATGAGAGAAAAGCAATTGGTTGAATTCCTTTAGAAGCAAAATCACTTATATTCATAATTACAGCTTTTCGACCAGAATTAAAAAGACCCATATCTTTTGGAATATCGGTTTTTTCAATTAGCATATCAGAATTAAAAACAATATTAAGATTATCATTTATTTTAATACTAGAAACATCATCATCATAAAGAAAATTGGGATTTTTTGTAATATTTTCATAAAATAATTCAATAATTTTTCTTTCACCAATTTTTAAATTATCATTCATTATTAAATAGAATTAATAACTAGCGTATAACTTTTCATTAATGAAATATTAGTAGAGATTAGAACAAAACATTAGTATAT
>CALBXV010000285.1 GCA_937890045.1 uncultured archaeon | reverse complement strand
AAGCTCCACCTAATTCTTTTTTCTCTGTTAATATGTCTTTTAGTTTAATCATTTTGCTCTCCATGCTTTCACATAATCTTTTATGAGACTGTCTAAAGTTTTCTTAACTTTCTTTTCCCACATACCTAATTTTTTATCTCTACCTTTTAACATTTTACTGTTGTTATGCCATCTATCAGCTTCATATTCTACACTATCTGCATCAAACGAACCACCTCTTTTAGCGTCTATATCTTTATTAAATGTATTTATATGTTGTTGAACTAATTTTACATGAGAATATAAATCTCCCCATTCATTTAATTGTTCTTCTTTCTTTTGATGTTTTTCAGCAATACTTTTTAAAGTTGGTAATGGATCACCAAATTTTCTATTGGCAAATCCAGGAGAACTTTCTTTTAATAAATCTTTTAATTTAATCATTACAGCCACCTTTTAAATGTTTTAATAAAATCGTTTTTTGCTCCGGGCCCAAATTCTGTTTTAATTAAAAATGCAGTGGCCCGTGCAACAGAATCTAAATTAGCATTCCCTTTTTTATCGGCCTTTTTATATCCACCTAATATACCTTTGTATATCCATGTCCAAGTAGATTCGTTTGCCTCATTCAATTTCTGAATTTCTTCCTTAATTATCTTCCTAATCTGTTCTAAAACTCCACCATAAGCACTTTTATTTGCTTTTTTCAATTCTTTATCAAGCTTTTGTAGTTTAGCGTCATCTATATCAAAAGTTAACTCTAAAAAAAATCCGCCTCTCTCAGCAACTTTAACATTTTTAATTCCATACTTCTTTAATATAGGAATTGCCCGTTTTGTCATAAATCTTTTGTTTCCTGTTATTGTATGTGATTTTTTAGGCATCTTACTTCCCCTTATAAGGTATTAATTTGTTTAAAGTCTCTCTTCGAGATGTACATCCTCCACATTCTTCAATTTTTCCTCTCGTAACCGTCTTAATTGCACGGGAAATAGTATCTCCAAACCCTTTATCTATCTTTTTTATAAGATTATGTTCTATTTCATTTTTTTTCATTTTTTTACTCAAAAGTTATATTATTTTTACGAAATCCAGTTCCTTTTCTAAGATGTAACGATATAATATGTTGATCTCTAGGTCTAATACCTTTAACATACAATTTTTTTCCATCAATTGCAACTTCACCTTTACCGTGAGTGAAAAATCCTATTAAATTCTTTACTTTATCTTCACCTTTCATTATTAAAATTTTGCGTAAGTTTTTTTCATACTTTTTTATCTTTTCATACTTTCTTTCTAATATAAGATGTTCTTTTATTTCTGTTCCAGTTCTTTTCATATATTTATTCGCTAATTTCCATCCCACATCAACCATTTTAGGTAATGGCATTTTTCCAAATCCCTTTTTATTAGAATCATTCAATGCATCATAAATTTGAATCACCATACTCGCAGTAAAGCGGTCGACCATCATACCTTTAATCTTTTTAGCTTGATTTTTATCAACTATGTCTCTCATCTTAGCAATAACTGGAGAGTCTTGTATTTCTTCAGTTTTTAATTCTTTAGAAGTTCTTGCTTGCAATAATTGCCACTTATCATATTTTTTAGTTGCATGTCCAGTCTCTGGATCTGAAAATTCTGTCCATGCACTTCTTAAATTCTTTGCTCCACCTGCAAATTTTCTCCAAGACTTACTTTTTAACATAGCATTAATATCTTTTTGTGGAATACCTTTTTCATACTCTGGTGAACTAAACATTTCAGTCATTCTATGAATAACTGCTTGTATCATACTCTCTCTTAGTCCTTTTATAGAAAAAGACATTTCTTCCATTATCATACTTCGTAATTTTTTTAATCCAGCCATAATTATTTCCCGCTATGTTTAATTTCAGTTTCTAAAAATGCTTTTAATACACCACGTTTATATAATGCTGAATATGCTTGTTCAGCATCACCTTTTTTAATATATTTTGAGACCTCAGTAATATATCTTTGTAAACTTCCCTGCATTTGCTTTCTCGTCATCACTCCAAATCCAGGTATTTGAACCTTTGCGTCGAGAGGCGTCTCTACACCCTTTTTTGGCTGTGTTACTTTTGCCTCTTTAATATTTTTAAGTAATGACTTTAAACTAATCAACTTACACTCCGCTTATAATATCACTTATAATTGATTCTGTCTTACAATACACATCACAAAGTTCAGGAGCTCTCTCCTTATTAACACTTTCCTTCATTGGAAACATAAATGCACCTTGAGTAGATGGATTTGATACAAAATCAAAAGCTATAAGTTCAAAATCAGGTTGAACTTCTTGTGCAGGAACATCACCTTTTCCACCATCATCTTCTGCTACAGTTTCAACTGATCCAAGACCTCTTGAAGATATACCTAACTTAATACCAGCTTTAAATAATTCTTTTAATATATTTCCAGCGGGTGTTCCTAACACTTCAACTGTACCAATTAAATTATCACCACTCCAACCCATTTCTGTAATATTATGAGATGCATTCTGTAAATTAACTACAGAACTTTCGGGATGATCAAGTTCACCTAATGCACGATGTTGTTTTATAAATGTATCTGTATATTTCTTTGCTTCTCTAACCAAAGTGTCCTTTGGATAGATTCTGCCATTTTGATTCTTGGCTTCCGCCCTTTGTAAAATGCCAGTAACGATTAATTTACCACTATTTTTTGCAATTGATTCATTTACAGCATTTGCTGTTATCTCAAATGGTAAATAATCTACTAAAAGTTGCTTCATATTCAACTCCTCATTTTTATTATATCTTCTCTTAAATCATTCAAGTGTTTAATCCAAGAATCAATAAATTTTAAAATTTTATTCTTATGGATATCCTCATCTTCATTATTTAAGATATCCTTAACCCATTTTCTCCTAAATTTGCTCCCACGCAAAAGCGCCGAAGCAATAGAGAATCGCTCCTCTTTCCATTTGCTACCCATAGTATTAGCATTAATATAGGTTAGCAATTTTACCAGTTAACTTAACTAGTCTCTCATGAATCCTTCTAAGAGCTGAATGTGTTGACTTCCAATAATTATCAGAACCAACCTTTAACTCTTTTTTTAATTTTATACTTCTAAATACAATTTTTTCTAATTCTTGTAAGCTATCTCTAACTTCACGCATAGACATTCCAATTTTTTGCTTCGGCGTCATACTCTTATCATTACGCCAGCTATAATACTTTGCCCAAGATTGATCATTTTCATTTAACGGTTTATATTTTTTACCGTTAATTGTAATGGATTCATTATATTTTGCATTCCATTTTTTATCTTTTAACATTTTTTCCATAGTAGTAAATTGTGCTGCGAGAAAATGAACTTCTCGAAGTACTGCATCATCGTCTTGTTTTCTAAGAGCCTTTGATAAATCTCTAAGATAAATAGTTGCGTGTTTTACCATAGTATTTAACTGTGAGTAACCTTGTGGTTTAATGGCTTCGTTTACGGATTCTTTTACTTTTTCATAATCTGTAGCTACGGTAGGATCAACGTGACCATCTTGAAGTCCACTTTCATCTTGACCTTTTTTCTTCTTTTTAAATGCTAAGGGAGTTTTGGGAGGACCAGCGCCACCATCAATGTTACCTGTCATTGTAGCTTCTTCAATCTCTCTTTTTATAAGCTCTCTTACTAACTTTCGTAATATATTAAGTTTTACAGACATGAGTCAGCTCCTTAATGAGTTCATAATATCTCATCAGTGAAACCACTTGCTTATCTTTTACTAATCTCCCTTTATAGACACTATCTAACTGTTTTATAGCCTCTTGAAGTTTTATCTTTGTAACTTTATTTTTAACTTTAGGTAAAAAAGTTTTTAACTGCTTTTTTATTTTATCACTTTCACTTACAATAAATTCTTTAAGTGAATTTGTATTTGAGATATTATTTATGTATTCTTTTAATAAATTTCTTTGAGCATTACTTAAAGTACTGTACTTCTTATTAAATCTTTCAACTAAAATTTCATAAGACAACAAACGTAAGTCTTTATCTTGCTTTTTAAATTGTGCAATCTTTTTAGCGGAACTATCTACTCTTTTTACAACTTTAGAAGTAAGATGTTCAACGATAGTATATCTATCATTTATTTTATCTGCTGGATTAAAAATAGTTGGACCAGACTCAGCTAAAAAAAGTCTATATATTGATGCATATAATTTATAATTTGGAATCCTAGCGCTAAAAAAATCTTCAACTTTATAATTATCTCTAATTTCTTTAATTAAATTATATTTTTCTCTTTTTAGTTTAGCATTCTGCAATTTTTTTCTATTACCAACAACTGCATCAATCAAATAATTAGCTTTTGATTCGGAACTATAATTTTGACTTACCAAAACTTCATATAGCTGCTTTTCTTTACCAAGTTGAGTTTTTTCATTAAAATATTTCTTTAAAATACTTGTTGACTTGGATTTAGTGTCATTTAAAATATCAGCAGTTATTTGTCTTGTCAAAAGTTCAAATAAAATCCCTGTATTTTTTATCTTTGAATGTTTCAATTGTCGAGCCATGTACTTACTCCATCTATTTTTAGTTGTAATTACTCATCTATAAATATATGAGTATTAAATTATTCATCCATACTACCATTATCTTCCTTTAATACCTCTTCTTCATATTCCTTCTCTACGTCCAAGGATTCAGATATAATCTTCTTATCTTCAGATGAAATTCCTGTTCCTAAACTCTTTTTAAGTGCATCAAAATGAGCTAACGCCATTCCATACTTAGGACTTACACTTCCTTCTTTCTTCATTTCATGTGCTCCAAGCGGATCTCTACCTCTCGCACTACCATCTTTTCCATATTTAGGTACTTCTTTAGGTCTTCCAGCGCCAGGCCATCCATCGTCTGGAATTTCTAAGTTCAATTCTCTACCTGTTCGTCCAGCTTCAGTTGCAACTTTAGCAGCTTCTATAGGAATAGACGCTAGATCAACAGGAGTACCAATAGCTTCACCACTTTGTACTGGATCATTACCTTCTGATTCAATCTGCTCATATCTAAACTTACGTTTTTGATCTCTGATAACTCCAAGACGTACTTGCTGTTTTTCTTCCTTTGAAAGATTAAATATGTTATCATAAATCCATTCCGTAGGCATTAACATATTATCTTTCATATCATTCGCTAAAGTTACTTTATTACCCCATAATTCAATTTTTTCTTGTTCATAAATTGTAGATGGATTTGTAAGTTGTAAATCAAAATCAACTAAATCTTCATCTTCATATCCTTGTGAATATAAATGAACAATTGCAATCTTTGTTAATTCAGAAACAGTAATTCTTTGAATTCTTTCGATAGTACGAGCAAATCTTACATCTTCTGCTGCAAGTGTTGCCCTACTACCAACTGCTTCATCATAACCAAGAAAAGCTTTTGGAATTCTAAGTGCTGCCATCATTTTATTTCTTAAATATTCAATATCTTCTATTGCACCATACTCCATTCCACTTAAAGTATCAATACTCGTTCCACTATCTCCACCACGAACTGGCATAAAGAAATCTTCAGTTAAATTCTGAATATTATATTTTAAATTGTAATCACCAGTATCAGTATCTATAATTGGCGCCTTCTTCATCTTATTAATAATACGTTGCATATAATTGTCAACTTCTGCAGGTGGAATGTTGCCAATATCTATATTGAAAATACGTTTTTCTGGTGCTCTCATAATACGATGAATCAACATAGCATCTTCCATCAATGTCAATTGTTTCCATACCTTCCTTGCACCTTCTAACATAGATTTACCATACGGTAAAAAATTAGAATCTGAAAGTAATCTAAAATGTGCTATTTCATAGTTTTCAAAATCTTTTCCCGCAGCTTGAGCTCCACTATGTAGAGTTTCTGCAGCCTCCAATGTAAATTTAACATAATGTGGATTCTCTGGATCTTCTCCCTCTACTCTAATAACATCATATGCAGATAAAGGAATTACATTAACAATTCCATACTTTTCTGCAACTTCAAGATGAGTGAAAAAATCACCATACTTACATAAGTTACGAACCCACGGCCATAAATTGAATTCTATGTTCAATATATCATAAAAAAGATTATGTAATATATCATGAACTTGCGGATTTTCTGTATTAATTCCTAATACTGTTCCATATTCAGATTTCATTGTGGATTCATCTGCATATACATCTAAAGCAGATGCAATTATTGGATCAGCATCCATTTGTTCATAATCTTTAAACAAACCAAGTCTTTGTGTTTGTTTAAACTGTGAGTCTGCCATTAAAGAACTACCATAACCCATATTAGAATATAAACGAGTAAATCTATCTGTTAAATACCTTCTCGCTACAGCCTGTACTTTATTAGTATCTGATATTTTTAAAGATTTTCCACCAACGTTTCTAACAATTACGTTAGTTGAAAATAATCTTTTTAATCTGCTAAAAATATTTGTTTCTGCCATTTTTTACCTCTTTATTTAATTAACCAAGTTAAATCTTCTCTTTTTTTCTCAGGACCTACATCCCAAGACCAAGAATCATTCTCACCTTCAACAGGAATATAAATTGGTTCTGCTCTTCCAACATGATCCAAAGCGTTTTTCTGTAAAGCTATCCCTTCAGCCCTTAATCTTAAAGCAGTATCTCTAACCCACAATCCTATACATAAACTAAGTACAAGATCATCATTATATCCTTTCATCGCTTCAGCCCGTTGATTGTTATATATAAATACAAACAACTCATCAATTAATCGCTGAGATTTTACTTTTATAGTCTTTTCTCTGAAATATTCTTCTAATTTAGCTATAACCAACGGTCTTGTTTTAGCAGTCATACTAAAACCAGGTACCATCTTTCTTTCCATACTATTAATTTTATTACTATATTGATTATGTACATCTACATACTGTAAATCTTTACTCATATAAAATAAATTACTATAATCTCTATCAATTGCCTGTTGTATTGCTGCCCAACCTATTGATGCATTCTCAATAACCAATAATGCATCATTATATTCTGTAGCTACATTAACACAAAGGTTTCCAAAATCACGAGTTGAAATTTTACCTTTATATTCTGCTACTTGCTCTAAATTGTCTATATCAATTACGTGAAGTGCTGAATAATCTGTTGCATCACCTCTACTAACATCTGCACTTACTAAATAATCTTTAGTGTAATTAGGTGGCTCCCATATCCAATAATTTGAATCAATTCCTCTTTTTTCCATAGGTTCTTTAACTTGTGTATTAATATACTCTTCTAAAATAACACCATCTATTACTGATTGTCCTGAAGTGATAAAATCACAATCACATTCTTGTGCAGCTATTGAAGGACCAAGTAATTTATCTTGCTCATCTCTCCACGTTTGATCTCTATCTGGATGTAATGACCAATGCAATTTAATAAAATTAAAATCACTGTCTCCTTCTTCAGCAGCTACCCAAGTTTTATGAAACCAATTACCAACACCATTTGGTGTAGATAGAACTAAACATTGACCACCAGTTGCTAATGTTTGTTGTGCAGCTGCCCATATCTCTTCAATCTTAGGTATAAATGCTGCTTCATCTAAAATTAATAAAGAAAGTGCTTCTGACCTACCACTATCTTCACCACTTGAAATTGCCTTAACTTGAGACCCATTTGCATATCTTAAAGACAACTTATTATCTTCAACACATTTAGGTTTTAACCAAGATGGTAAATTAGCATGCATAACTCTCACTTTTGTTACTAAATTCTTTGCAGTATCTTGCTTTGTAGCAATAACCAATATATTCTTATCACTTTGAAAAGTCATCATCCATAATGCGTAACCTGCTGTTAATGTTGATATACCTAACTGACGTGCTTTTAAAATAACATTATAATCATGTTGTACTAAATCTTCTAATGTATTTTCTTGAAAGTTATATAAAGAAAATGGAATCTTTCCCTTCATTGGATGCTGAATTACGCAATATTTCCTCAAGAAGTAAATTGGATCTTTAGCACACTTTACATACTCTGATTTAATTACACTTTTTAATTGTTTATCATCCATTAGTTCTTCACCTTATCATAAAGCCAAATATTTCCAATCACTGTAAAAACTCCATATCCATACCACGCATATTTATTCTCAAACCATTTAGGTTTAGTAAGTTTAACTTGATCCTCTAACAAATCACTGCGTTCTTGTAATGTTTTAATCTGCTCATCCTTCTTTACTAATAAAATAGAATCCATTTCTACACTTTTTTCATATTCTAATACCAATTCCGTCAATATTTTATTCTCTTTCTGTATTTTTTCAACTTTTGCCTTAATTTGAAGAATTTGTTCATCTGTTAATGAACTTTGTCCAAAAATTGGCATGTAAGTTAAAAGTAATACAATTATTAACCTTTTCATATTAACTCCCAGCAAATTTTTTAAGAAAATCTACTGCTTCATCAACGTCATCCTCATCAAATGCAGTTTCCATCTTTACCGTATCTGTTTTTATACTTTTTAACTGTCTTTTTAAAGTAGAAATAGTTCTTTTACCACTTTTTTTACTTTTTTCCATCTCTTTAATAGTATCTTCAATCTTTTTTTCTACTTTCTTATTACTTTTTATGACTTTTTTTAATTTTTTAACTTCATTTGACTTACGTGCAGATAATGCTGCACTTATACCAAACATAGCTAAAATACTTGCTATTAACTTCTTTAACCAATCCATAATGTCTCCTACTATAAATATAAGTTATATATATTTAGACAGTTCTGTTTCTATTTCAGATTTTATCTTATTCATTTCAACCATAGCTTCATCTGAAAGTGCTTTTACTTGATCTGGATCTTGACTCCACGTTTCTTCATCTACCGAATATCCATCTGGTCTATTTTGATTCAAAAACGTAACATCTCCTTCATTTTTCCATTCTTCTATTCCCTGTATCATATCTTTTACCCAAGAAAGTCTATTTTGTAATACTTTTCGTTTTTCATACGATTCATACTTTCCATCAATACGAAGTTTATTCTCCATTTCTAAAACACAATCAAAACACACACCTTGTATTCTCCAAAACTTATTATCAAGTCTTTTCTTCATTGTTTTATTACACTTTGGACAAAACCAAGGCATTCTAAACTCTTTAAGTGAATCAAATCGTTCAGCTGATTTTTTCCGTTCTTCTTCCCGTTCCAATCTCATCTTCTCTTTGAACTCTTTATCTTCAACAGCAATAACAATTCTTTTTTCAGGAGTTTCACCTCTTAATATAGACTGCATTGCTTTGTTTTGTCTTTGATGTTCGTTCATAACTACTCCTAAAAGGTCATTAATCCAGTAATCTGGTTTATTGGAGCAAAACTCCCGGTTAGTTTGAAAGTTTTACCATTATATTTGAAAACTATTCCTTCACTTGGAACAACAGCATCCAAACCACCTATTGCATTTAATT
>CALBXV010000284.1 GCA_937890045.1 uncultured archaeon | reverse complement strand
TACATTCACCATAGTTTTTTCTTTCATTAAACTAAAAAACACTTAAAACCATTAAAAAATAAACCATTAAAAAATATAAACTTAAAACCAGTAAAAACATAAGAAAACTAAATTATGGGGTTTCTTATTAAATGTCCAAATTGTGGTGAACGTGACGTTTCTGAATTTGGATTCGGTGGTGAAAAACTTATCCGGCCATCTGCAGATAGTACATCACTTAAAAATTGGATTAAATATATATATTTTAGAACCAACCAACCTTCTATTCAACATGAGTGGTGGTATCACAAATACGGTTGTAAAAAATGGATTAATGCAATACGTGATATAACTAATAATCAATTTACTGAAACATTTTGGCCTAACAAATCTGTAAATAAAAATTAAAAGATGAAAACATTTGACTACTATTATTAACAGATTACCAAAGCAACCACTAGAAATAATTAACCGATCTAAAAAAATTTCTATATCATTTAATGGTAAACAAATTAATGCATATGATGGAGATACTATTGGTTCTGCTTTATATTCATCTGGTATTAGAACATTTAGTAGAAGTTTCAAATATCATAGACCAAGAGGTTTATTTTGCACTTCAGGTAAATGTGCTAATTGTTTAATGAATGTTAATGGCATTCCTAATGTTAGGATATGTACAGAAACTGTTAAAGACGGTATGGTAGTTAAGCATCAGAATGCTTGGCCGTCTCTTTCTACAGATTTATTTCATATTGTTGGAAAACTCAGTAATTTTCTTCCAGTTGGTTTTTATTATAAAATGTTTATTAAACCTAAATTTATTTGGCCTATAGTTGAAAAAATTTTAAGAAATATAGCTGGTTTAGGTACAGTAGACCCAAAATCTTCAGTTAATTATGATCATCTTTCACAAAAATACATTCATGTTGATGTACTTGTTATTGGCGGAGGTCCCAGTGGATTACTTTCATCATTAAATGTTGCCAAAAATAATGTTAACGTATTATTAATTGATGATCAGCCCAAATTAGGCGGTCATTTTAGATTTAATAACAATATAAGTGATTTACCACCTGAATTCTCCAAAAAAAATAGTTTCGAAATTATTCAATACTTGAAACAAGTAACTCAACGTTCTAATATTCAAATAATTAATAACACAACTGTAGTCGGTTCATATTCTAATAACTCCTTTATAGCAGTCAACAAAAATCAATTAATAAAAATAAGAGCCAAATCTGTAATTATTGCAACAGGAAATAGACAAAGACCTTTTGTATTTAAAAATAATGATTTACCAGGTATATTTCTTGGTTCTGCAGTCCAACGTCTAATTTATTTATATGGTGTAAATCCAGGTAATAATTATGTTGTTGTAACTTCTAATGATTCTGGAATTCAACTTGCTAATGAACTTATAGATTTAGGTTTAAATGTAGAATATGTGATTGATTCTCGCCTCAAAAATACAACTGATCCTCTCTCTGAGTCTAATACTACTGTTCTTTCACAGTCCATTATTACAGAAGCAAAAGGGAAAACAAAAGTTAATAGTATAATTACAATGAAAATTGGAAATGACGGCATTCCAATTAGTGGATCTGAACAAGAAATTAAATGTGATACTGTTTGTCTAGTTGTTGGTACTGATTCAGAAAATGGATTGTTATATCAAAGTGATTATAAAATACAATATGATCCAACTCTTGATGAAATGATACCTGTTAATTCTAAATCAAATATTTATGCTGTTGGAGATGTTACAGGAATCCATAATTTCCAAATTCATAATTTACAATCTAAAATTGCTAGTATTAATGCTGTAATTGATATTTTAAAATCTAATAAATCTTTTAATTTAAAAAATAAAATAAGTGAAAACACAAATTATCTTACCCAACTCAAAATAATGGAAGAAAAATATTATAAACAGATTAATATAAATCCTTTACATTTCTCTCCAATTAAAAATGGTAAAAAATTTGTTTGTACATGCGAGGATGTAACTGAACAAGATATATTAAATTCTATTGATGAAGGTTTTGATAATATTGAAATTTTAAAAAGATATAGTACAGTAAATATGGGTCCATGTCAAGGTAAAATGTGTTCTACTGCTTCAATTGCTATTTGTGCTCATTCTACTTCAAAAAAAATACAAGATGTTGGAGTTACTACTTCAAGACCTCCAATTTCTCCAATTTCCTTAGCTATTTTATCAGCCGGTAAACAAAAACCAGTAAAACTAACTCCTATGCATTATAAACATCTTGATCATAAAGCTACTATGATGAGTATGGGTGAATGGAAAAGACCATTATTTTATAGTTCGCCAGAACAAGAATATAATTGTGTACGTAAAAATGTTGGTATAATTGATGTATCAACTTTAGGTAAACTTCATGTAAAAGGAAAAGATTCTACAAAGCTTCTTGATTTTGTTTATACACAAAAATTCTCTAATCTTAATATTGGAAGAGTTCGATATTCTGTTATTTGTGATGAAAGCGGTTCTATAGTTGATGATGGTACTGTAACAAGATTAAATGAAGAACAATTTTTTATAACTACTACAACTGGTAATATTGAGTTTGTTGAACAATGGTTTAAATGGTGGATTGTTTCCCTCAATCTTGATGTACATGTTGTAAATGTCACCTCAAATTATGCTGCTGTTAATGTTGCTGGTCCTAATGCTAGAGATACATTAACTAAATTAACTTCCATTGATCTAACAAATGACAATTTTCCATATATGTCTTGTAAAGAAATCAACATAGCCAATATACCAGTTATTATGTTTAGAATTGGATTTGTAGGTGAAACAGGATGGGAAATTCATTTTCCAAGTCAATATGGTGAATATCTTTGGGACAAAATAATTGATGCAGGTCAAAAATATAATATATTACCTTTTGGTGTTGAAGCTCAAAGAATTTTAAGATTAGATAAAGGACATATAATTGTCGGTCAAGATACAGATGCATTATCCACACCATTTGAATCAAATATGAATTGGGTTATGAAATTTGATAAACCAGATTTTGTTGGTAAACAAAGTTTGCTTCGTTTTCAAAATCGCATTTTAAATCGTAAACAAATTGCATTTGTAACAGAAAGTCGTATAGAAGATGGTAATGGTGTAACACTTAATGGTCAACCAATTGGCTTTATCACTAGTGCTCGCTTTAGTCCATCACTTAATAAATTCGTTGGTCTTGCTCTTGTATCACAAGAAATAACTCCTTCTTCTAATGTTTCTGTTTCACATAATGATAAACTTGTTAAATGTATACTAGTTGACGAACCATTTTATGATGCTAAAGGCACAAGGTTGAGAATGTAATGGTTAAATCTCATACTCCAACTCAAATTTCCGCTGTTTATAAAAAACATGTTTTATTAAATGCAAAAATGACAATTTATAATGATTGGTTAATGCCAGAACAATATTTATTACCTGATAATGAAATTCAACACTCAAAAAATAATTTAGGGTTATGTGATATCAGCCAAATATCTAAAATTGAAATTTCTGGTCCAAATATACATCAAATTCTTACAACTATTTCATCAAAGGCTGTATGTAATATAGGTGAAATTATTGATTTAAATATTAAAAATAACAATCAACCCATCAAAATATTTTGGTGTCAATTAAGTATTGATAAAGCTCTTATAATTTCTTGGTATAATACTAATGAACTAATTTCACTATTGAATAATTACCTTAAACCACAAACTAATTTAATTAATATGACATTTGGATATACTGCTTTATCTCTTATTGGTCCATTAAATACCCAACTTCTTTCTAAATTAACTGACATAAATTTAAATGCTAATTTGTTTACAAGTAAAAACTGTAGAACTGTAAAACTTGCTGAAATATATACTATCTTGTTGAATTTTAACTTAAAATCACTTTCAAATTATATTCTATTAGTTGAAACATCTTATGGTGAATATCTTTGGAATACTTTGATATCTCTTGGAAATGAATTTAATATTAAACCACTTGGTTATTCCGGATATAATTTATTAAATAAGGAGATATTATAAATGACTCAACTTAAACAAATGTGGAAAAAGCATGATCTTAAAGAAAAATATGATATTGTAATTATTGGTGCTGGTGTACATGGTCTAGCTATTGCATATTATCTAGCAAAACGTGGAATTACAAATATAGCAGTTCTTGATAAAAATTATTTAGGTTCTGGAAATAGTGGAAGAAATACTGCAATTTTACGTGCTAATTATCGAACATTTGAAGGCATCCCTTTTTATTATGAAAGTTTAAAACTTTATGAAAATCTTTCCCAAGAACTTAATTATAATATTCTTTTTTCACAACAAGGACATTTAACCTTA
>CALBXV010000283.1 GCA_937890045.1 uncultured archaeon | reverse complement strand
GTAGCCACCATCAATCCTGACAATGCACCGTCAGAACATCAAGTCACTCTTTTAGTGTTATTAGCTCATGTGGGAATCGCAACCACAAAATCTATTCTAATTAAGTTTGTTCTTCCTCTTGTTGGGATTTCAACCGTACCATTAATTTCCAAGCTGTACATAACATCATCAAATAGATTTAACACATCTCAAGTTTGAGCTAATAGTAATTCATAAAATGGTTAAACAAATTAAATTATTTCTTGGAGCTAGCTACTCCCTAGGATTTTCACCCGAAGACACCATAGGTCTTTGTTTTGGTACTCCTTTATTAATTGATTAGTATTAACGTCTACCTGCTCAGATACATAGACAGTCTAATCAATAGTTCTAGACAGAGGTGAACCAGTGCTACCTGTTTTCTTTAAATCACTTGTTTTGCTTGCAGTATGATAAGTAGCTCAATCAGTACAATTGGCGTTGGCATCATGAATGACTTTCGTCCCTTTCACGAGCGTCTTTGTACTGATGTGAGCTACAATATCTGAGACACCTTATTCTGGTTATAGGCTGTGAGCAAACAGCAACGAACCACGTTGTGGACAATAATGTATAAGATGTCTCAGGTTTAAACTTGCTAACCCTGTTAGTATAGTTGCAACTACACCAACTATTTGATTTGAGGGTCTCATCTATGAACCTCGGTATCTATGCATTTGATACCTATCTCACAAAGAGATAATCAGTGCGCATCATCTATTTAAGAGGTCTTATTTGCGGTAGAGTTACACTACTAATCTCTCCAACTGCTATAGATTTGGGTGAATATAACAGAATTTGAAATCGCGTCAACAATCTATTTCTTAGGATATTAGTTGGGGTGTAATTAGCACCCGAAGCTCTGATGCCACGACAAGGCTATCCACTATATCAGAGGTTTATGCCCATGTTATTTGTATAATGCAATAATAAAAGGGGTTGAGAGTATAAGTATGTATCAGGATAGGTGACGTATGTAGAACTATATATCCCGCTTTAGAGACAATTCTGCCATATATCCCCTATCCATCAACATATGAGTCCCAGTGACTCTAAATACTGCTCTATATATCCCGCGATACAGGAGGAACAGTAAGTAAACACAACTTCCTCAATAGGTCCAGTTGTGGTGGTTGCTAGCCGTACAGATCAGCCCTTGCGATCAGTAAGCACCTCCTTGAGCATGGCCATCGTTTGCTCCTGCCCAACGATAATGCGCTCTAGCGCCTTGTTAAGCACATCGTTAACCTGAGGTTGTGCTACCTCAGACGCCTGAGTAATAGCCTTTATGAACTCCTGTCCCACACCTTGCGTGGGAGGAGGAATGACACCTGCTGCCATGCCATTCTGTACCCAGTTGTTAAACTGGTTGTCTATGACCCACGGCTGTAGCCGTACACGAAGACCAGCGTTCTTAGCGTTCATATTACCCATGCTAATTGCAAGGTACGCTTTGAACATACTCATCACCGTTGGGTCAACTAGCGGCTGTGCCGCATTCCCTAGTACCATTATGATACCTCCTTTGTAGGTTGATTAATCAAGGAAAACGATCATAACTAAAAAGTCATAATCAAAAAACCCTTTAATAGGGGTAGGGTGTGTGTATATAGGCGCATTTCAAAATCCTATAATTTTTCTTGTAAATAACCTGGTCATAGCTTAATATTGGCATATGGGATACATAACTACGAAAGACCTTAGCGGCGGAGAGGGGCAGACAGCAGTAGCTAGGAGAATAAGGGAAGAAGCCCAGGCTGCTCTGTTGGAAAAAGCAATTGCTGCCATTGAAGTCGAAAAAAAGAAAAAGAAAGAACCAAAGAAAAAGAAATCTACAGTTGATAATAAAGATATATAGTATATATATATATATATGAGTATCTACTAGTAGGATCAATTATGGGAATCTGTATAGACTGGTTAAAGCAATTACCTTACGAGGATCAAGTTGATTTTCTGGAGGATTTACAAAGAATGGCGACAACAAGTGAGGTTGGCCCCTTTGTTCCCATTGAGATTGATGACATCAAGTATATGATTCCTATTCGGGTAATGGAACTCATAGATGGTCTGTATTCTATGTCTATGAGGGATGGTCATGGAAAGCCAAAAGATTAAGAATACTCGCCACTATGTATACGATACAATCGAAGAGTTCCATGATACCCACAAAGGAAAGTCTCCACTTGGAGATTGGAGAAAGGGGAAAGAAGGAGATTGGGTGTGGAGTGATGATGGGAGGATTATCCAACTTCTCAAGGTATCGCACAAAATCTCTCATCCCAATGATAGGAAAAACTACAAAAACGCTAATGGGTGGGTGCGAACAGTGGTTGGCACTTTTCTCAATACCCCTAAAACAAAGATGGATACTGACTTCTTTGAGCATCCCAACCGATACACATTCAGCAAAAAAATCAAGAATACCAATTCACGAATACGAACTAGAGAAACCTGTACAAACAAAGAGAAGGTATTCGCAACCACTGTTGCAACTGGGAAAGACGTTGTTTCTTCCTATATGGAAGCTTTCACTGAGGCAAACAGAAATTCTGCGAGGAAGAAAGCAGTCATACTTTTAAAACAGAGGAGAATTATGAGTGAGATAGAACGGACATCAAAGGAAATTGCAAAAGAGCTTGGTATAGACCACGAATACATACTAGGCTCACTAAAGCAATTAGCTGATACAAGCGAAGACCAGAATATTGCTCTCCAATCCCTAAAAGAGTTAGGAAAAGCAATTGGTACGCTTGGATCACCTGTGAAAAGAATAGAAACTGGAGTTGTTGGACTATTTCAGGGGTTTGACCCCAAAGAGATAGAGGAAGCAAAACGTAATCTTCTACCAGCGGCTCAGGAGGAGGTATAATTGGCTTGTCCACATTGTAGTAGTCTACTAACAAAGAAAGAGGGAAGGAAAAGGAATAAGAAGACTCTCCGTCAGCAATTTAGTTGCAAGAGTTGTGGAAAGTGGTTTTCAATCCCCATTCCATCAAGTGTAAAAGAATACGATAATAACATAGAGCCAGGAGAGATTTTCTCCTTTTCTAGTGATAACCGCATTAAAATCCACGGGTTGACTGATGTTCACCTGGGTTCCAGGGAGTTTGATCTTCATAAATTCCAGGAGGCTATTCGTAAAATCTATACTGATGATAATGCAAGATGGTTCGGGAATGGTGATATACTCGAATTAATTCCCCCTCATTATAAGATAAATCAACGTGGACAATCTGTCCCCCCAGAGGAACAATACCTCTCTTTTTTAAAGATTGTGCAACCCATAGTTGATAAATGTCTATTTATACGAGGGGGAAATCATGATTATCTCAGGAGTTTCAATATCCTAGATTTTGATGTTTGTAAAACTCTTGCTAGTGAGATGAATGTTCCTTATTTTCGTATGCCAGGATATTCTAGGATCACAATAGGTGAAAAAGACTGGTACCTAGTTAGTGGGCATGGTAGAAGTGGGGCAAAAAATGGAGATACTGAACTTGATAAGATGGCATCCGTTTATACAGATGGGGATGTTTTCTTCTTAGGGCATAACCACCAGTTGTATGCAAAGCCTATGGATTCTCTCGCTATTGACGATGAAGGAATGGAAACATTAAAGAGAAAGTGGTATATACGTGGGGGGTCGTTCCTCAGATATGCAGATTATACTCGATATGCATTCTATCCTATTGTTCGCACTGGATGGATAACAATGGAATTTAGTAAAAACTCAGTAAAATGTTGGGAGAACTAATGGCATCCAATCATCCAAATAGAAAATCGGTTACGAAGTCTGATATAGTAAGGGCACTCAAAGAACATGATAATGCTATGGAAATGATGTATAGGCATATCTTGTTGATTGATGATGTGTTTGCTAAGTATATTGATATGAAGAAAGACGGAGATGCTCTTGCTAAATTTATGAACGCAACGCCAAAGGAAGATGGCAAACCTAAACAGCCAAAACGTAAACGCCGCAGAAGAAGCACTTCAGCTAGCAAGAAATGATCTCATAGCATTTGGGAAGTTGTTCCTCCCTGATGATTTCATGAGGAGTGAAACGCCCCCGTTCCATTTTGAGATGGCGGATGCAATAGATAATATGGATGTGAAGCAATTAGCAATAGTCCTACCGAGGGGACATGGTAAAACCGTTCTCACGAAGGCAAGTATAATAAAAGATTTCAGTTTCTGCCCAAAGGATGATATGTTTTTCTATGCATGGGTGGCTGCGACTCAAAAACTAAGTGTTGGGAACATGGATTACATTAAGTACCATTTTGAATACAATGATAGGGTGAAGTATTATTTTGGGGACTTGAAAGGAAGAAAGTGGACAGAGGAGGATATTGAATTAAGTAATGGATGTAAACTCATATCAAAATCAAATGTCTCAGGAATCAGGGGAGGGGCGAAACTCCATAAGCGGTACGACCTTATATGCCTTGATGATTTCGAGCATGAACAAAATACTATTACCGCTGATGCAAGGTCTAAGAATGCTAACCTCGTCACTGCTGTTGTTTATCCTGCTATTGAGCCACATACTGGGCGTCTCCGTGTTAATGGGACTCCTGTGCATTATGACAGTTTTATCAATAACCTTCTCATCAATCATGCGCGTAGTGAGAAGAATAAAGAAGATTTTGCATGGAAGTTGATAACCTATAAAGCTATTAAACCCGATGGGACTGCTTTGTGGCCCAGTTGGTTTCCTTTAAATAAATTGGATGAGAAGAAGAAGTTCTATAGGGACTCTGGAACTGCTTCTAAGTTCTATCAGGAATATATGATGGAAGTCCAATCCGCTGAGGATGCGGTGTGGACAAGGCAGCATATAAAATATTGGGAAGGATATTATCTCCAAGAGGATGATAGTAATTTCATAATGGTAGATGAAGAGAAAGTACCTGTGAATACATTCATTGGGTGCGATCCCGCTACCGACATTGATACTAAGGAATCTGATTTTAGCGTGATAATGGTAATAGCTGTTGACCATAACAACAATAGAAGAGTCCTTGAATATGAGAGGCACCGCTCAATTCCCACAATTGGAGCGAAGGATAAGGATGGGAACATACTTGATAAGAAGGGCGTAGTAGATTACATAATAGAACTGTATGACAAATATAAGTGTACAAGTGCGACTGTTGAGGATGTAGCGATGAATAGGAGCATATTCCAGGCATTAAATGACGAAAGGCGGCGAATTAATCGCTTTGATATAGCGGTTATACCACAAAAACCAGGCGGAACACAGAAGAGAAATAGGATTTACAGCGGATTAAGTGGTATTTTCTCTGTTGGAGCGATGTTTTTCCGCGAAAATATGTTTGATTTAATAAATGAAATACTTACATTCGGCCCAAGGATGGCTCATGATGATACTATTGAGAGTTTATATTATGCGAACCTTCATGCATTCCCACCTAATTACAAACTTAGTGATGGAAAGAAACCTCAATGGTACAAGCCTAAACGTAAAGCTAAAAACTGGATAGTAGCATAATGGCACAAAAAAAACAACAAGGTCCTACTCTAGGAAAGAAAATATCGGGTTTGAAAACATATAAGCAAAAACTCTCTGACGTAAATCTTTACCAGGGAGATATAAATGATATATGGGATAAAGAGACTGTAGTGGCTGATTCAGTTTACCGAGACCTGCTTTCTAAGGATTATACTTCAGGGCAAATATTTCGATCAACTATTGGAGCTCCTCATATGTCTGATGAAGACTGGCCGAACTATATCAAGTACGGCAAGGATTACAAAAAGTATTCACAGCCTAAAGTAGAAGATGCTATTATAGATACTATGAAGAGATATTAGTATGCCCCGATTTGGCAAGAGGTCAAAATCAAGATTAGCAACTTGTGATATAAGGTTGCAAAAGTTATTTAAGGAAGTAGTTAAATATTTCGATTGCACAGTTATACAAGGACACAGAGGTGAAGCGGAGCAAAATCAAGCATATGACGCTGGGCGGAGCAAACTTCGGTTTCCCAAAGGAAAGCACAATTCTAATCCTTCGAGGGCTGTGGATGTGGCTCCTTACCCTGTAGATTGGAAAGACCGTGATAGGTTTCACTACTTTAGTGGGTTTGTAATGGGGATGGCAACTAAGCTTGAAGAAAAGATGCCAACCTTAAAGCTCCGCTGGGGAGGGGACTGGGATATGGACACCGAAGTTAAAGACAACAGGTTCGATGATTTAGTTCACTTTGAATTAGTAGAGGAATAATAATGGCAGCTAATAAAGAAAAGGCTAATCTGTCGCGTAGAGACACTATTGAATTAATGGCTATCCGAAATGATAAAGTATTTAATATGATGGAAGCTGTTGCTGATAAGTCTTATGTAAATATATCCGATATGTCTCAGCCTAAAGTAGAAAAAAGTACTAAGTCAATTCATAATGCATTAATGGCTGCTGGTATGTCCCCCGCTTATGGAAATATTGCAGATTTAGCAGATGCTACTTTATATGCATTAGAAGGTGAGCTTGGAGAAGCTGCATGGTCAATGGCAGCAGCTATCCCAATCATAGGTCAAATGGTTTCAGGTAGAAGAGCTGCTAAGATTGCAAAAGACTCTGGTGAAAAGATGATTACTTTATATAGGGGGAATCGGAAATGGGCACCAAAGGAAATGGTTAAAAATAGAAGATTTGTAGGTCCGGAGACTGTTGGTGGTCACACTGTAAGCGTAGCACATAAAACAGCTCCGTCTAAGTCATTGTTTGTTTCAACCGACCCCGTTTATGCGGCAGGAAGGGCAGAAGGGGGATTTTTCTCTATTAATGCGAAGCGTATATTAAAGTTTATGAAAAAAGAAAAAGCATATTATGATAAACATGATATGATGATATACCCAAATAATCCACATTGGAATAAAAAAGATTTTAATAAAGCTATTAAAGAGCAGATGGATAATATAGCATCTATAAAACGTCAGGCAAAATATGAAAATAGAGCAGGGCAACATGTTTTAGAATTTCAAGTGCCTCAAAGCTGGGTAGAAAAGTATGGCAAGACATCAGATGCAATAGGTGGAGCATATGAAGGGACTTTTCTATTTGATGAAGGACTTCCAGTGGCTTTTTTGAAAAAGGTACATAGGAACTAAGGAAACGTAAGCGTGGCAAGAAGAGGAAGACCAAATAAAGCTGAGATAAATAAGCAACTCTTTGGTAAGGCTAACAACTATTACAGGAAGAAGTGGTTTACTGATTCTCAGAAGAGTATGGATTTCTATTTGAATGAACAACTCTCTGCCCAGGAGAAAGAAGACTTACGTGAGGGTGGAATGCCAGATTTTATTATCAATAGAATTACTCCAGCTATTGATATTATGAAATACTTTGTAACTGCAAATAACCCCAGGTGGCAGGCAATAGGAGCAGAAGGAAGCGATTCTGATATAGCTCACGTTCATAGTATGATTTCAGAATATTGCTGGCACCTATCAAATGGTAAGAGTTTATTTGGTGGTGTAATTCAAGATTCTCTTGTTAAGGGTATTGGTATATTCAGAGTTGATGTTGATCCTGATGCAGATAGAGGTGTGGGAGAAGTAGTCTTTCGTTCAATTGATCCCTATGATGTATATGTTGATCCAATGAGTAGAGATTTTCTATTCCGTGATGCGAATTATATTATAGTCCAGAAGAATCTTAGTAAATCATCTCTTATTAGTATGATGCCTGCGATGAAAAGGAAGATTGTAAGAGCGACTGGTTCAACAGAAAGTAAACAGTATTCAATGAGGGATGTTCATGACTCGGAGACTATCCAGCCAGGAGATGTAGAAAATGAGGCTTATACTCTTGAAGGAGAGCAGGATGAGATTTTAGATTATTACGAAGTATACACGAAAGAGAGAGTTCCCTACATAAATGCATGGATTCGTCAACCTCCCTCTGCACAGGAACTTCAAATTATAAGAGATGAGGCTCGTCAAGAAGCAGAACTTATTGCAAAGGATATAGAAGTTTCTCTGAAAGAGAGAGAAGTAGAATTTTCTCAGTTAGTTCAAGAAGGAGAGATGCTCCCTGAGAGAATGGAAGTAGAAATGCAAAAAGCTGAAATGGAAGCTAGTGCAAAGATGGAAGAGCGGGAAGCAATCCTTGAGGCTAAACTTGTCGAAGCTAAAACTAAGACTGTGCAAGTTGTGATGGAAAAGTCTGTTTTTGATGACCTGATGAAAGATAAAGAATACGCTGCTAGCGTTGTCGAAGCAATTGATTTCTTTAAAACAAAGGTAAAAGTTTGTGCATCGGCTGGAGATATGTATTTATATGAAACGGAACTTCCATTGAGTGAGTATCCTATTATTCCTGTGATGTATAATTTTACAGGGACTCCTTACCCAATTGGGGCTGTTGTTCCAATGATAGGTAAGCAAAGAGAGATAAATAAGGCTCATCAGATAATGCTTCATAATGCTAATCTTGCTTCTAACCTAAGATGGTTATACACAGAAGGTAGCATTGACGAGGAAGAATGGGAGAAGTATTCTAGTTCACCTGGTGCTCTTTTAAAATTTAGACAAGGATTTGAAATTCCAACGGCCGTCCAACCTCTTCCGATTAACAATGCATTCTATACTATCACACAGGAGGGAAAAGAAGATATAGAATATATTAGTGGCGTAGCTTCTCAGATGCAAGGGGTAGGAGAACCTCAACACGAAACCTATAGAGGAATGTTAGCCCTTGATGAATATGGAACTCGTAGGATACGACAGTGGGTTAATAATGTAGTAGAACCCGCTCTTGAACAGATTGGAAAAGTATTCAAGGAGATTGCTCAGTTTACTTATAGCGCCCAAAAAGTATTTCGTATTGTTCAACCAGAAGCGGGAGCATCAGAGGGTGAAGTACAAGAAGCATCAATTAATATACCTATATACAATAATTTTGGTGAAGTTATAAAAAGGTGGAATGACTACCAATCCGCAAGGTTTGACATACGCATTGTTGCTGGCTCAACGCAACCTGTGAACCGATGGGCATTAATGGATGAGTATTTCAAGTGGTTCCAGGCTGGGCTTATTGATGATATTGCGATGTTGTCTGAGACAGATATTAGAAATAAGAAAGCAATTATACAGAGAAAGAGTATGTACGCACAAATGCAGGAACAAATATCTCAGATGGAAGAGGCGATAGACGATAGAGATGGAACAATTGAAACTCTTGAACGTCAAGTAGTACAAGCAGGCATACGTGAAAAAATTAGTCAAGGCGAGAAAGTTGTGAATAAAGAAATAACACAAACACAAGCCGAGCAAAAACTTCTGCAACGCATGATGAAAGGCGAAGCAGACTTAGCAAAGAAGGAAATGAAACTTGACAAAAAGAGTGTTGCAAGTGACAGGAGTTAATGATTAAATTAGAAGGAGTACAACATGAGTGAACAGAACCAGGAAAACCTACTCGCAGATGATTCAGAAAAGGAATCTGCAGTAGCCCCTGATGATTCACTGGCTGATACAGAGAATTTTTTCTCTCAGCTTGATCGACAAGTTATGGGTGAAACGCTAGACCAGCCTACAGTAGAAGCTCAATCGCAAGAGTCAACTTCCCCACAGGGGAACTCTGTTGCAGAGCGAAATGTCTCTCCCGATGAGGGGGTGGCGAATCTAGAAAAAAGGTACAGTGATTCTTCTCGCGAAGCAAAACGACTTAACAATCGTTTGAAAGAGATAGAACCATATATGCCTATTTTAGATGCTATGAAGGAAGACCCTAATTTAATTTCTCATGTGAGAGGTTATTTTGAGGGTGGAGGCTCAGCTCCTAAGAATATCAAGGAGCAACTTGGATTAGATGAGGATTTTGTCTTTGATTATGACGATGCTTTGTCTGACCCAGATTCATCATCTGCGAAGTTGTTTAATGCGACTGTAGATGGTGTGGTGCAAAAGAGGTTAAATGATTTTGCTAAACATCAATCAGAAAATGCTCGTAAGGCATCAGAGGAAAACTCCTTTAAGGAGAAATTCAATGTGTCTAATGAGGATTATGCTGAATTGATGGATTACGCAAAAGAACATAGACTGACTTTGGAAGATGTTCATTATCTCAAGAATCGGGACCAGAGGGATACGAGAGTAGCCGATGGAGCGAGGGAAGAGGTAATTCAACAAATGAAGAATGTAAGGTCTATGCCTACAAGCGTTGCATCCACTGGTAATACACATCGTGAAGAAAAATCAACCGATGATCTTATCTTTGATAAGTTGCTAAGTGAAGGAGCCGGGCTAGCAGAGTTAATGTGAACTAACTAAACATAGGAGTTTAGAAAAATGGCAGATACAAGCTATCCAAGCACGACGCCTCTTTTTCTGGCTACTTCTACGGGTTTAAGTGAAGGCTATGGAGCCTCACAAGGTTCATCTCTTAGCACTGGCGATTTACGCAGACGATATGATTTTTCTGAGAGATTTTCAGAACTATCGATTGCTCAGACCCCGTTTTTTCGGTTAGTCTCCCAAATCGCTAAGAAGCCTACGGATGATCCTGAATTTAAATTCACGGAAAAACGCCAGTCATGGATGAAGCGTTATGCTTATGTTGTAGGATACCATAATGGTAGTGCCGCTGTTCATAACAATGCCACATTACATGATACTTCTAACGATGCTATTGCAGCGGGCGCAGAAGTAGCCGTATATATGGCAGCCGATTATGAATCAGCTGGTAATATCCAGAATGTCTACAACAATGCAAATACGAAGATTGCCGTAGGAGACACGGGGACAGCCCCTGAGTTTTTCCAAGTCAATCAAATAGTCCGAATCAATACGTCCGCAGAAGCGGGGGGTGTTATTAGTGATTACCTTCTCATGCGTGTTACAGAGGTTGCGGCTCAATCCGCAGCTGATCTTTCAGGTGGTGGTGGAAGCGCCACTGCGGAAGTAAAAAAGGTAACGGGTAAACTTCTTCGCTCTTCATCTGATTCAGAGCTTGGTTCTTTTAGTTCTAGTAATGTTCCTATTTGTGAAGTGTACGATAGGGAAATTCATAGCCAGCTAGAAGGACAGAGGTCATACGTTGTTGGTAATTCTTATGAAGAAGGATCTGGATTACTTGGGAAAACGTGGAAAGACAGTCCTTACAGTACTGGTTATGGGCAGACACAAATCTTCCGTAATGAGTTTGGAATGACAAACACAGCCCGTGCTACGGTTCTGAAATATGAGCCTAACGAATGGGCACGTGTTTGGAAAGACAAATTGATTGAACACAAATGGGACTTAGAACAAGCAGGCTTGTTCAGTAAACAGGGTTCATCCGATTCCGTCGCACACACTCAGGGCGCAGTTGATTATGTGATGCAATTTGGGAATACATTCTCGTGGTCTACTAGTAAAACAGCAGACGACTTCTTGGATGATATGTCCAAATACCAAGACCCGCGTTACAATCAGGACAAGGCAACCGTTTTCTTTTGTGATACGGCAGTTTACAACTGGTTACACAAACTAGGTGGATATTTTAAACAGAATATCCAAATCGGACAAGTTGCTAAAGAATCGCAAGCCGATACGCAACTTTTCGGTGCAGACCTAGCTGTAACAGGTCGCAAGAAGGTTATGGGATTAGACATGACTACTATTAGTACTGTCTACGGTGACATTAATGTGACTCGTTGTATTGCTCTCGATGGTTCTCCCGTCAAGATTCTTGGTGTCAATTTGAATAATGTCAAATACCGTCCATTGGTCGGTAATGGCGTTAATCGTGATACTTCGATCTACGTGGGAGTTCAAACACTAGAGAACTCTGGTATCGACAAGAGAGTCGATATGATTCTCACTGAAGCTGGCTTCGAATTTATGATGCCAGAATCACACGCTATCTGGACTTAATAGTAGGTAGTGTAAATTGCAGGTAAATCTCCGTAGGTCTTTCCTCCTTTCTCCCTGCGGAGATGACCCTGTTTTTTAAGGAATAGAATGAATAAGCTTTGGGAAAAAGTAAATAATATAACAGGAAACGATACCAAGTCTAGGTATCTTGTTGAGTATATTAATGCTGGTTCTAAGTTTATTCTTTCAGCTTTACCTGAAAAATTTTTATGGACAATAGCAAGTGAATCAGAGATTAGTGGATGGGATGCTAGTGGGACAGATGTAATAGGAGATGGTTCTAGTATTGCATACGATAAAATACTTGCGGTATATAGATATGATAGTGGGAAAAGAAGAGTAGCTGCTGAAGCTCCAGATAATAGTATTCATATCTTTGATGAAGAGGATAGTCTTCTTAGGGCGACTGAGATGTTTCCTAAGTTTTATAAGTTAAGTGGAAAGATTTTTATAAAGCCTGATCCTGATTATAATTCATCTGGCTCTCAACAAACATACACTCCTCTTGGTGGAAGCTCTACGGATGTAGGTGCTGGTACTGGAGATAAGGGAGTTATAGTATATTCAGCCCCTCCAGTAATAGATGAGAATACAGATACTTGGATGTTAGTTGAATATGAGAATATAGTTATACTATATGCTGCTTCTCTTGATTTTATGAGGTTATCTCAATATTATAGGGGTCTTTGCAAAACAGAAGTAGATAGAATATTGTCAACTACAATTCCTTCTTTTACATCTAATCTTCCTAGTTCGTATCCAATATTTTCCTTTTCAGGGAGTATCCCCAGTGCATTTAGTTTAGATGAAACGATACCTAGTGATTTTACTATTACAGGATCAGTACCAGTAGGATTCTCACCAACTACTACTCTTCCTAGTGATTTTAGTTTAACAAAATCTATTCCATCATTCACTTTTGTTGGTAGTTTACCTTCTGAGATTTCATTATCTAAGACTCTACCTGATGGATTAGTGTTATCAAGATCGCTTCCCAGTGCTATTTCTGTCGGGGCTACTTTACCAACATTTAGTTATACTGATTCTCTTCCAGTCCCAATTAACTTGTCTTCTTCATTACCTAGTGCTTTTAGTATATCTTCAAGTTTACCTGATAATATTGTAATTGCGACATCCATTCCATCCAGTTTCAATCCTACACAAGCCCTATCAACAGGTTTTGTCATGAATACGAGTTTACCATCATATCCAGTTTCTGTCTTATCAACCGATATAACAGCTACAGTTGCTGATGTTGTGGATGCTGCAAAAGTACTTGAAGGTGATATGGCATCTGATGATAATAGTACTAAGACTAGCTTAAGTGCCATCCATTGGTTAGAAGATGAAGATACTGAGATGTCAAGAGCAGTTTCTGAGATTTCTCAAACTGAGCTTGGTATTGCACGATCTAGGTTAGAGAATGAGAAATTTAAAATAGAAGAGTTCGCACAGAAGGTAAATGCTAATTCCGCTGAATTTTCTAGTAATTTGAATAAATTTTCTCAGGAAGCTCAAGAAGAATCTCAAAGAATAAGCTCTTCTGTGGCTATACATAATGCTGATGTGCAAAAAGAACAACAGAGAATAGCTGCTGAGGTGTCAAAATATCAATCAGAAGTTCAGAAAGAAGGAACAAGATTTAATAATTCAATATCTTCATATCAATCTGAAGTCTCCAAAGAGCAACAACGGATTAACTCAGGCTTGAATATTTTTAAGAATGAGCTGGACAAAGAATCCCAAAGGTTTAATGCTGATCTTCAGAGTTGGGGTCAATCTCTTGCTAAATCGACTACGAGCTTTCAGAGTGATTTGGCTAAGTTCACAACAGAATTAGAAGAAGAGACAAGTAAGTTTAACACTGAAGTATCAGCTTATCAGGCAGAATTAGCTAAAGTAAGTGCGGCGAAGGGAATTGATGCCTCTAATTTTGAAAAAGAACTTCAAAAGGAAGTCCAGAGAATCAATACAGAAGTTAGCAAATTCCAAGCTGAGTTTTCAAGAGAAGCTAAAAAGTTTGATAGTACATTATCAGCATTTATGTCTGAGGTAGAAAAGGAAGGAAGTAGAATACAGAGTGGTTTAGGGAAGTATAGTGCTGAAATTGGAAGGGAAACGTCTAGAATTAATGCTGATGCTGTGAGGTATAAGGCTGAGATAGATAAAGAAGCCCAAAGGATCACAGCTCAACTAGGTATTTTTCAGGCTGATGTGCAAAAGGAAAGCCAGCGTATTGCAAATGGATTACAGATATATGCAGCAAAGTTAAATGAAAGCTCACAAAGATTTACAAGTGATTCAACAAAATTTCAATCAGAAATGTTAAAAGCAAAGTCTTCATTAGAAGAAGCAGGGATTAGACTCCAAACAGCTGGTGCTTATACGAAAAAGAGTAATGACTCTGTACAAACATCTGCTATCTACTATCAAAGAGCTTTAAGTGAACTTCAGGGAATCTCAGGTGCAATAGCCGCTCCTGAGGAACAACAACAGTCTCAGAGAAGAGAGCAGGGAGCTACTTCCTAATGACTATATTAGAAATGATGGAAAGAGCCAACTCCCGTGATACAAAACTAGTTATTGCTTTTGTTAAAGATGCTATTATGAGAATTCAATCAACAACTGAGGAAGTTACAAAGGTAGATAAGCAGAATATCGTAGAAAATACGCGAGATTATAATATCCCTGTTGATATGGTCGCAATAAAGAATATTAGCGTTCTTGATACTGAAGACGATAATAAATATAAGTTGATTCGTAGACTTGCAAACGAGCCAGTTATTACTGAGGATACAAATCCATAATGAGTTACGATACTCATAGAACATATGCATATTTCCATCTGGGGAAGCAACTTCGTTTATACAAAATTGTACGAAGCTCTGGCAGAGTAGTAGATTCACAGGGTAGGGTTAGCGGTGGGGCATCGGATGATCTTATTTACCCTGATGAGGCAATTACCAATGGTTTAAGGATAGAATACACGGCTATTGAGAAACCTTTTGTACAACAAGACCCAGAGACGACTTCTTATTCGAGTTTAACAGAGGTATCCTCCCCCGCAGAATCCACTCATGTTAATTTGAATAGGATGCTCTCTCTGGCAGTTGTAGATTTTATTAAAGCCGCAATGTCTGAAAGAGAAGGTAACATCCAGTTAAAAGAGTATTATATGAAAGAGTTTTACAGTAAAATTGCTGATAACGAGAGTAACAAAAACAAAGTTTTCATAGCACATGCTATGAGACCATTCGCAGTGAAATAGGAGATAAGTAATGAGTGGAAGAATTGATTATTCAATAAGTATGACAGCTATACAGGATGGTACTTTTGACATAACCTATGACCAAAGTCAGCAGACCAACGTATCAAATGCTGAAATGGATTTTATAGATACTAGTATTGGTAAAAGCCTTGGTGGTGGAAAATCAAATACAACTTGGGGTGCTAACTCCGTAGGTGGGTGGTCGTCTGGTACCCATACTCATATAACATCAAATGGAAGTACTGGGACAGATATTACTGTAGCCTCTGGAGATGATGGATTATGGATTAAGCACACTGGATTTAAATTTGACAGTGGGCTATCTACAACAGTAGAAGATACAGGTAAGGTTATAGTATATGCAGTAGGGGGTAGTACAGAAGTTTGTAGATTGTCAGCAGGTCAAGCTATGTTTTTCCCAGAACCTAAAGATGGGGATTGGAAAGTTAAAGATGATACTGGTGGCGAAGTTATTGCAGTGGAATATGCAATTTTAACCTAAATAGGAGAATAAGATGCCAAAGTTACCAAAGGGAATACTTGATTACTCAGCCCAAGAAAGTGTGGCTCCGTATATCAAGGCAGTGGTTGCCACTACTAGTACGCAAGATGCTTGTCGAGCAGTTCATATGAAGGGAACAGCAGCGGATGTAACTTTAACGATTGGTGGAGACGATATTGTCTTTCACTTACTTAAAGGACATACATATCCAATATGTGCGACAAAGTCTTCTTCAACTAGTGTAGTACTTTTATATTAGAGATTTAATATGCCAGAAGCAACTCGTTCATATGCTAATATAGAGTTTTTACAGGGTGCAGATTATGTCCTTGTAATTACTATGGATTCAGGCACTTCTTTTACGAATAAAACGTATAGAGCTACGGTAGTAAGAGATGCTTCTGGGACGGATTTCACTGGGAGTACGTCAACTGGGAAATTAGAAATCACAGAAACGGAGACATCGAATGTAGGGCAGGTTATCACTGCTGGAGGGGGATCATCCACTCCTACAATAACAGTTAAGTTTTATGGAACTGTAACAGATGATCTTCCTGATGATTTTGAAGGATATTGGGATTTAGTAGAAAAGGATGTAAGTTCTACTACGGCCGGTCATGCAGCTATATACACAAGGCAAATGGAGGGAGATGTAGTAGTTAGAAATATGGCTACTGCACCATTCTAATGGCATCAGAAAGCACAAATGTAGCAAGTAAAAGTTTTAGTACTCAGACGGCTATAAAGTCGTCAGAGTCATTCACGATAAATTCGGCAAAAATTCCTCATACATCTTCAAATATTAGTTCAACTAATGTAAAAGATGCTATTGAGGAAGTTGCAACCCAAGTTGCAGTAGGTGCGTCAGCCCCAGTAACGGCTGTTACCGAAGGTGATTTGTGGTACGATACAGATGATGATATTTTCTATGTAAGAAGAGATACTTCTTGGATTGAATTAGTTCAAGAAGAACTCTCAGGGAATATCGATGGTGGAACATGGTAATAATAAAATAAGGAGTTAGCTATGGCTAACAAAATACAGTTCAAACGTGGAACTGCCGACCCTTCAGCGTCAGGCAACTCTGTTGGAGAACCTCTATTCAGACACGATGATAATGCAAGTGTCTATAAGCTATTTGTAGCGAGTAGTGATTCTGCCGTAAAGTGGGTGGGAGCACCTATTCTTGACCAAGATGATATGTCAAGTGATAGTAATGTTTCTCTGGCTACTCAGCAGTCTATTAAGAAGTTTGTAGAAGACCAGATAACGGCTGAGTATCTTCAGTTCACTACTGATACTGTTGGAAACATACAGGTAGACCTAGACAGTGAGACCCTTTCCATTCTCGGTGGAGAAGGAATGGATGTAACTCACAGTAGTGAAACAATTACTGTTGCTGGTGAAGATGCTAGTGACTCCAATAAGGGTATTGCTAGTTTTGCAACCGCTGATTTTACAGTAACAGCTGGTGATGTGGTAATTGCCACAGATGCTGTTTCGAACTCTCAGCTTGCAAATATCGCTCAAGGAAGTGTAAAAGTTGGTGGTGCCTCAAATGCTCCTACTGACTTAGACGCTAAAACCGATGGGCAGATTCTTGTAGGTGATGGTACTGATGTGGCTTCGGTAGCTGTTTCAGGTGATGCGGCTATAACGAATGCTGGTGTTGTTACAGTTAGTGGTGCTGCGAACTTTGACCTTGATGGTAATGTGGATTCGTCCACACAGGCATCAACTTGGACATTGATTGATGATAATGCAGCGGCATTATCATTTGATGCAACAGATAAAGCAGGCATTCTGAAGTTGGTTTCTACTGATAGTGGTGAAAAAGTAACAATGAGTGGTAGCTGTGAAATCGATGGAGACATTACTGTCACAGGCGATATGACAGTCTCAGGTGATACTACCACAACAGTATCAGAAACAGTCTTAGTGGAAGACCCAATGGTCAGACTTGCTACTGGAAACGCAGCTGATACTAATGACATAGGATTCTATGGTAAGTATGTTTCTAGTGGTACAAAATACGCTGGTATTTTTAGAGACCGCTCTGTGACAGGAGCCCCGTGGGTATTCCAAGACAGTATAACCACAGAGCCCCCTGCGACAGGTAATGTTACACTTGCTAGTTTTGCACCCATTATGGTTGCGGACATAACAGGGACTGACAACTCTGCTGGAAATGGTACTCTGAGTGGTTTTGACATTGACGGTGGTACTTGGTCTGCTTAAATAGGAGATAAGTTATGGCTAATCGCGTTATCCTTAAAAACAAGGAAACAGCCAGTTCAGCTCCTACAGTTCATGCTAC